>SLTG01000052.1 GCA_007130045.1 Opitutales bacterium | reverse complement strand
TGGCGACCTGTCGCCGGAACCAGCGCAGGTTGATCTCCTCCTGTGGAACGTCGTCGATCCGGATGACGCCGGCGTTCGGCTTGTAAAGACCGAGGACAAGGTTCGCGAGCGTGCTTTTCCCCGACCCGGACGGACCGACGAACGCGATGCGCTCGCCCGGCCCGATGTGGAGCGAAAAGTTCTCGATCACCCGCTCTTCTTTGCTCGGGTAGGAAAACGAAATATTCTCAAACTTGATATCGCCCCGCAGGTTCGGAAGCAACTTCTGTCCCTTCCATTCCTCGACGTACTTGGAATTCAGCAGTTCCTTGATGCTCCGGTACGCCTCCTGTCCGATGAAGTACTGTTCGCTTACCTGCGCGAACATCTGGACCGGCTGGAGGATGATAGGCATCGCCACCATGAAGGCGAACAGGGTCCCGAGCGTCAGCATGTCGTTCATCACCAGAAGCGCCCCGCCGGCGATCACGAACAGGGAGAGCGCCTGGGTGCTCACCTGCGTGAACGCGCCGAAGGACTGGTTGACGCTGATCAGTTCGAATCGGGAACGGGCGAGGTGTTCGCTGGTGACATCCAACTGAGCGCGCGCCTGCTTTTCCTCCCCGAAGCTGCGAACGAGACGAAGCGCTGTGATCAGCTCGCTGGCGGTTCCGGTCAGGTGCTCCTGGGCCAGCCGCGCCTGCTGGTTGCGGAGCCGGAACTTTCCGAAAAAGTAAAACCGCGCAAAGCCGTACAACGGGACCATCGCCAGCAACACGAGCGCCAGTTGCCAGTTCATGGTCAACAACAGGAAAATGATCATCAGGCTGTACAGCACGTTCGGAAGGAACTGGTTGAGGAGCTGCATCAGGGTCTGCTCGACCTTCAACGTGTCGAATGCGTACTTGGAAATCAGCCGCCCGGTCTTCTGCTGGTCCAGGAAACCGAAACTCAGGAACTGGAGCTTGTGGTAGATCATGCTGCGCATGTCCATATTCACGTTCGCCATAACTCCCGCGATCGCCCTCGCTCCCTTCACGGCGAACACGTAGTGCAGGAATAACAATCCGATGAAAACGAACACCACGCTGGCGATGCCCATCATATCACCGGCCGCGAGATGGTCGTCGACAATCACCCGGAACAGCCACGGAAGGGGCGCGAGCATCAGCGAACGCAGAAATGCGAACGACAATCCCGGCACGAGTCTCCTGCGATAGGCCCAGACGTACTGATAGATCGTGTCCGCCTGCGCGGCGTAACCGTTGATGTTGTTCTTCATCGCTGCTCCGCACTTTCCCCGGCGGTTCGGGATCCGGCCCGGCGGCCCATCACTATATCGAGAAGATTGCGTTTGCCGATGATCAATCTCATGTCCATCGTCGACCCGAGCGCCAGGGGATACGGCGTGTCGGTCACGGCAACCGTGACCTCGAAAAGAGGATTCTCCCAATCGGCGCCCGCCTCGCTCCCCCGCGCGGCTTCGGCCACGCGAAGGATCCGTCCGTACACGTAGCCTTCGAGCACGGACTTGAACACCGCGGACTCCATGCGTACCTCCAGACCGGGTTTCAGCAGGTCCACGTTTCTCTGCGCGACGTAGGTCCGGATCCGGTATCGGGGGGTTTCCGGGGCCATGGTGACCAGCAGGTCTCCCTGTTCGGCCCGCATGCCTTCATACCGGCGGTGAATATCGAGTATCCCGCCGGCAACCGGAGCACGGACGGTGTACCGGTCCCGTTCGCGCTCCAGCAGCTCGCGTTCCCTTTGAAGACCCGCTTTCCGGGTTTCGAGGCGCGCTTCGGCCGCTTCGAGCCGGTCGCGCTCGATCCCGGCGAGCCCGGCCTGTTTCCATTCCAGGTGCAATTCCGCGCCCAGCCCGGCCAGTTCGGCGTTGAAGAGCGCCACGCGCTGCCGGTTCAATTCCAGGGAACGGATCGCGCGCACCTCTTCGAGTTCCTGGAGCGCCCGCATGATCTCCTCGTTGATCTCCCGGACGGAGGAAACCAGTTTCAGGCGCCGCTCCGCGGTGGCCACTTCGACGGGCAGGGGACGCACTTCCAGCTCACGCCGGGCGATTTCCGTTTCCTTCAACGCCTCCCCGATGTCCTCGATTTCTCGGTCCAGCTCCGCGATCCGCCTCTCGATTTCGAGGGAATCCATGGAAATCAACGGATCCCCGGCGACCACCACGTCGCCGATCCGGACGTGGTGCTCGTGAATAACTCCGTCCGTCGCCGCGTAAACGTATCGCTGCCCCTCGGCGTACACGGTGCCGGTACTCCGGACCGTCATTTCCATCCGCGCCAGCAATACCCCGGTCGCAATGAGGGCCACACCGATCAATCCGAAGATGATAAACGATTTCTTTTTTGTTAGGCCAAACCCGGCATCCCTGTTCTGCTCCCTGTTGGCATCCATGTCCATGGCGTCAGCCGCAAGTATGCCAGATCCTTTTTCATAAAGTAAAGAACCGCTTCAAATCGAGTGAAAATGTCCTGTACCGCCGACCAAAACGTGTCCGGCGCCTGATGCCGTCATCAAAGAACGACATCCTTACTGCGTGCCCGCTCGCAGACGCTTTCCGGATTGCGCGGGCCGAGCGCTTGCAAGCAACCACGCCACAGTGGGGGTACAACCCAAAGACATCGGTAACAGTTATCCCAAGGACAGCGGTTACACATTATCATGGCGTTTATGCAATGGAAAAAGACCGAACCGATCATGGAAAGGAGACCGGCTGATCTCATGCAAAGAGGCAAGCGGTAACCCGTCGCGAGACGGGTTCTGTCCGGACTTTTACCCCGAACCAAGAATCGATCTTCAACCACGGATTTCAGATGGGCACAGATAAGAAATCCCTGCCATTGAATCCGTGCATTCTACTGCAATCCATAGTCAAAAATTCCGCGATAGACCAGAGCCTTGTTGCATCGGCGCTTCCGTGTTCGACTGAGCTCGTCGAAGTCCGATAATCCGAAGTCCCGATGACGGAACCGCCGGAAGGATGGGTTTCCCTGCACCCGGAAAATCTCCACCCCACCTGATTCATTTTGACGGGGCCGTAGATTTTTCCAAGGATCCGCAAGGATCCGGCGTCTTTGATTGAGTGAACCCTTAACCAATCCGTTTCCACCATGTTCTACCTTTACATTTATCTCTTTCCCTCCCGGCGCCGGCTTCTGTTCGGCGGGCTGGCTCTTCTGGCCGGTTTGGGCCTTTTCTCTTTTTCGGTTGCGCTGGCGAATATCTCGCCGGAAGAACCCTCGCCGCGAGTGGCGGGAATGGTCGATGAGGGATTCCAAACGGCCATTGGCACGGGGTTTGACAGCGCCGCTCTCTCGGTGGCGACGCAGGCGGACGGAAAGATCCTGGTCGGAGGCTGGTTCGACAGGTTCGATGAGACGCTTTCGCCGCGGCTGGCACGTTTGTTGCCCGACGGCACCCTGGACGCCGATTTCACCGCGGCGATCGGTTCCGGATTCGACTCGGCCGTTTTTGCCATCGCCGTGCAGGCGGACGGCCGGATCGTCCTGGGAGGACAATTCACCGAATTCAACGGTGTCCCCGCAAGCCGGCTGGCTCGCCTGCATCCCGACGGTTCGCTGGATCAGGAATTTCAGGACGCCCTTGACGGCGGGCCGAACGGATCTGTTTACAGTATCCTGGAGCAGGCCGAGGGAAAGCTTCTGATCGGAGGGGAGTTCAGGGATCTCCATGGATTGCCGGGGATCGTGCGGTTGAATGCGGACGGGACTTCAAATGAAGCTTTTAACGCAAATCTCACCGGCGCATTGAACAGCCCGAAGGTTTTTTCGGTCGCGGTCGATCGGTGGAATCGCGTTTGGCTGGGCGGGGACTTTCGGTCCACTGCCGGCTATTCAGGAACGCCGGGCGTTGTCAGGCTCACTTCTGACGGAGCGGTGGATACGGACTTTGGCGCCAAACTGGGCAGCGCCCTGACCTCAGTGGTCCGAACCGTTCTTCCCCTGGAGGCGGGAAGCTTTGTCGCGGGCAATCACTTTTTTCCCGACGGCGAAGATTATGAAAAGAGGGAAGTGCTGCCATTTGGGTTCGATCCGCTCTCTCTGCTTCGGCAGGCCGACGGCAAGTTCCTGGGAGGGGGCAGTGGCTCATTCCGAAGGATTTCTCTGCTGGGACTCGATCGGAATCCGGACGAGCCGTTTGAAAGCTATTATCCGGGAATTGGCGGAAGCGTCAATGGCATGGCTATTCAAAGCGATGGCGGCATCGTCGCCGCGGGATCATTCAGCGGATCCTTCAGTGGCAACCGGATCTCTCGTTTTCAAGGCTATACGCCCGGCGAATTTCTCTGGGTGGACGGAAATACCCTGCGTCTGGTTCGGGGCGGCGGCTCGCCTTCCGCTTATCGAGTGGTCTTTCAGGCTTCGCACGACGGCGACTCATGGGAGTTTCTGGGCGAGGCGACCCGGAACGGCTCCGGCTGGGAGTTGGCGGGCGCCGACCTGGAGGGGTGGACGCATATGCGTTCGCTCGCGATGGTCCGCGGGGGGTATTCGAGCGGTTCAGGAAGCCTTGTCGCCCAGACGATATCCCTCGGGGGCGATCCCCAGACGATCGCCTTCGAGGCCATGGCGCCCCGTTCGATGGGGGACGACGCCTTTGTGCCGGATGCGACCGCGAGCAGTGGTTTGCCGGTTCGGTTCATCAGTTCCAACGCCGCCGTGGCGGCGGTGAACGGCGGCCGTATCCAGATTGTCGGCACAGGATCGACCACAATCACCGCGTATCAAGCGGGAAACGACAATTACCTGCCGGCAGCGGTCGTCTCCGGTGAGCTCACGGTGGCGGTGGGCTCACAGGCCATCGCTTTCGACACCCCCGAGCCGAGAACCTTCAGGACCACGTCCTCGCCATTCGACCTGGTGGCACATGCCAGCAGCGGCTTGCCCGTATCGTTTTCCAGTTCAAATCCGGACATTGCCAGTATCGATGGAAAGCGGGTGACGATTCACGGCGCGGGAGAGGTCGAGATCACCGCCACACAGGAGGGGAACGAACATTACCATGCGGCGACCCCGGTGACCCGGACGCTGACGATTCATCGCTCCACTCAATCCATCGAATTCACCGCACTGGATCCGATGCCGTTGGGGCGGCCGCCTTTGACGCTCGAGGCCACATCGCGGCGCGGCAGTTCCCAAACCGGGCTGCCTGTATCGTTCAGCAGTTCGGATCCATCGATCGCCTCCATCGAAAACGGCGCCGTGGTACCGCATGCCATAGGGACGGTCGAGATCACCGCCCACCAGGAAGGAAACGAGGATTACCTGCCCGCCACGCCGGTGACCCGAACCCTGCACGTGATCGAGCCGCCGACAGCGGCGGGGTCGATGGACATGCTTTTCAACGTGAACCTTGGCACCGGCGGATCCTGGGGCATCGGCGCTCTGGCGCTGCAGCCGGATGGGAAGATCCTTTTTGGAGGTTCCTCCAGTCATTTTAACGGCGTTGAGATCGGGCATCTTGGGCGTCTTAATCCCGATGGCTCCCTCGACGAGGTCTTCCGGGCCAACATTGGCAGTGGGTTCAACGATAGGATCAACGCCGTGGTTCTCCAGGAGGATGGAAAGATCGTGGTCGGGGGCACCTTCCGGTATTTCTCGGGCGTGTCGGCCCACCGCGTGTTTCGCCTCCATGACCGCGGCCACATCGACCACCAGTTCCGCTCCAACATGGGCACGGGCCCCTCCCACGGGAGCATCGCAGTGCTGGATCTCGCGCTGCAGACTGATGGAAAACTGATCGTGGCAGGAGAGTTCGGTTCGTTTTCGGGGCATTTCATTGGGCGGGTGGTTCGACTTCAGCCAAACGGCGCGCTCGACGAGGATTTTCTGGCGTCCGCCGGCACGGGGGCCAACGGGAGAATCCGGGTGATCGCCCTTCAATCCGACGGCAAAATCCTCCTCGGCGGCGATTTCACCAGTTTTAACGGGATCCCGGCTCCCCGTCTGGTGCGACTCCTGCCGAGTGGTGCCGTGGACGAAACGTTTTTGCAGACCATCGGCACCGGACCGGCGAATATCGTCACCACGCTCGTGACGAATCCTGACGACAGCATTCTCTTGGGCGTTGGATCCTCCTTCAACGGGCGGTCGGTCGGGAGCCTGCTCCTTCTCGACAGGGAGGGACGGATCGTGGAGAATGCGGCCGGGCAGCCATTCTATGACACGGAAGGAGGCGTCGGAATTCCAATCTTGCAGGGGGATGGCCGACTCCTGGTGCCGGGAAGCGTTTCGCGGGTCGGATTCCGGACGAACCTTCCATCGGGCCTGGTGCGGCTCACGGAGGAGGCGGAACTGGACAGCATCGTGACTTCCTCGATCGGATCGGGAGTTAATTCCAGCAACGCTTTGCTCCAACCGGACGGCAAGATCTGGATCGCCGGTTTCTTCGACCGCTTCAATCACTTTGGCCAGATTCCCCGCAGCATTCTTCGCCTCAATAACGATCCGGGCGCTGTCTTCCTGCATCGGACGGAGACCTCCCTGCACTGGACTTCCGCGGGAGCGGCCCCGCAGCCGCAAGCCGTGCTCTTCCAGGCGGAGGACGGCGACGGTGAATGGGCGGATCTCGGGTGGGGCGGTTACGTGGAAGGCGACTGGAGCCTCTCCGGGTTGGACCTGTCGGATTTCGCCCTGGTCCGGGCGATTGCCCGGATTCATGCGGGTCGCTCCAGCGGACTGCTGATACGCGAGGCCTCGCTCGCCACGGATTTGCAACAAATTGCCATTGCCGAAATCGCCCCGCGATCGTTCCCGGCGGAGCCGTTTGAGCTCGATGCATCCGCGAGCAGCGGATTGCCGATCACCTTCTTCAGCTCCAATCCTCAGGTGGCGACGGTCGAGGACGGCGTGCTCACGGCGCATCGCCCCGGAGAAGCCACCATCACTGCGGTCCAATTGGGGGACGATTCCTATGGCGCCGCGGCCCCCGTAAGCCGCGGGGTCGTGGTGGAGCACCGGCCGCAAACGATCGAGTTTCCCGAGCTCCCGCCGAAACCGGTGGGAGCCGACCCGCTTCAACTCACCGGAACTGCCAGCAGCGGCCTGCCCGTCAGTTTCTCCAGCTCGGATTCGGGTGTGGCCTCCGTCGTGGACGGAAAGCTGACAATTCACAGTCCCGGGGAAGTGAAGATCACCGCTACCCAGCCCGGAAATGCCTTTTACCTTCCGGCGGACCCGGTGGAACGGACGCTGACCGTGTTGGAGGCGCCGACCGCGCCGGGTGCGCCGGACCTGGTTTTTGTCGATCGTCTGGGTGACGGCGCCGATGCCGGGATCTTTTCCGTCGCCGCGGCTGCGGACGGGGCTCTTTTTATTGGCGGTGCGTTTTTCAACTTCGACGGCGAGGCGACCGGGCCTTTGGCGCGTCTGACAGCCGAAGGATGGGTGGACGAGTCCTGGTCCGAGGGCTTGAGCGACCTGCTCGATGGCAATGTCTTTGGCGTTCATATAGGGCGCGACGGTTCTCTGCTGGTTGGCGGTGAATTCGCCTCGAATCCCGCGGAGGGCATTTCGCGGAGTCTCGCCCGGGTGAAGGCGGATGGCGGTTGGGACGAAGAATTCGCCGCCGGGATGGGCGCCGGTGTTGGCGGGACCGTCTATGGCGTTCTCGAGCTGCCGGACGGCAGGATGCTGGCATGGGGCGATTTTTCGGAGGTCGACGATCAGCCGGCAGCGAACCTGGTCGTTTTCGGACCGGACGGGGAGTTGTATCCGGAATTCTTCGGAACGCCCGGGGTGGGGACGGACGGCCCGGTTTACACCGCCGCGCTCCTTCGCGACGGTGATCTTCTCCTCGGCGGTGAGTTTTCGCTCTTTGGCGGGGAACCGGCGGATCGTTTGGTACGCATCGGATCAGACGGAGCGATTGTTCCGGCCTTTTCGGCGGCAATCGGGAATGGACCAAACGGCGCCGTTCGGGCTCTCCGAGAGGAGCCCGGCGGAGGCATTTTGGCGGGCGGCGATTTTACCGGCTTCGACGGCCACCCGGCCCCGCATTTGGTGCGTCTGTCGGGAACCGGCCGGCTCGACCGCGATTTCCTTGTCGAACTGGGCGACGGCCCCGATGGGCCGGTGCGTTCGCTGGCCGTGCAGGCGGACGGAAAACTTCTCATCGGTGGCGCGTTTTCCAGTATCGGAGACGTGGATACGGATGGGATCGCGCGACTCCTTTCGCACGGGGAGGTCGATGAAGAGTTTAGCGAGCGACTTGATCTGCCCGGAAATGCCGTGACGGCGCTAATGCTCGACGCCGGCGGCCGGGTGCTGGTCGCGGGGCATGATTCCGTCTCGCCAAACCTGCTGCGGCTATTCAACGATCCGGCGGCAGGCCAATTGAGGGCGCTCCCTCACGGCATGGCCCTCGAGCTTGACGGCTCCGCGCCCTGGCCGGGACATGTTGTCTTCGAGGCCGGCGAGGATGGCGCGGGATGGTCCGAACTGGGCGTCGCCGAGCTGGAGGGGGAGGCATGGATCCTCTCCGGGACCTTTTCCGGGCAGCCGCAAATCAGGGCACTTGCCGACACTCCCGGAGGCCAGGGGAACGGCTCCTCCGGCGTCGTGATTTACGAGGCGGATCTCGGGCCCCAAATCACGAGTGCGCTTCAGCATATGGCCGTCGCGGGGCGCGAGACTGTTTATCAGATTGAAGCCTCCCACAGTCCGAGTCGCTTTTTTGCGACCGGACTACCCGCCGGTCTTTCCATCGACGGCGAGACCGGTCTGATCGGCGGCACGCCGGTTCAGGAAGGAGACTACGAGGTTCTCGTGGCCGCGCGTAATGTGACGGGCGCTCTCGGAAACGCCACTGTTGCGATGAACGTTCGTTCGGCAACCGGTCCGCTCCCTGAACTCGCGAGCGTCTCTCATGTGACGATCGACGCCAGCACGGAGTTTTCCTACTCGTTGCTGGTGGAAAGCCACGGGGTGGAGAGCGAGGTCATCGCCGTGCAGGTGCCGGACGGGCTGAGTTTCAACGAAACCACCCGCACCTTCACCGGTGTTTTGGCGCCGGGATACCATCTAATCGAGGTCGATTTGGTGACCGCGTACGGAACAGTCAGGCGTCAGATCGGCATCACCGCCTACGCCCCGGGTACGACGGTGTCGCAAAGCGGTTATCCGAACTGGCTTCATGCGGTTACCGCGATCGACGGCGGGTATGTCGCGGTCGGGCAGACGGGGACCGTTCTCAGGTCAAACGACGCCGAAGAGTGGGAACTCGTTCAGGATGCCGAGGAATATACGCTTACCGGTGTCGCGTATGGGAACGGTCGCGCGGTGGCTGTCGGATCGGATGGAGTCATTCTCAGTTCCGCCGACGGATGGGATTGGCAGGAGGAAGTGTCGGGCGTGACGTCGGCGCTGAGGCGGGTTGAGTTTCTCGCCGACCTGTTCGTGGCGGTCGGTGATGGGGGCGTTCTGCTTGTATCGCTCGACGGGCAGTCCTGGACGAGAATTTTCAACAGGCAGACCAACGATCTCTATGCCGTGGCTCATGGGGCCGGCAGGTGGGTGGCGGTCGGCTCGGGTGGCGCCATCCTCCATTCGACAAACGGCGATGTGTGGTGGAACGCAACCCTGTCCGTGCAGGACCATTTTCAGGGAGTCGCGTTTGGAAACGGGGTCTTCGTGGCAGTGGCAAGTTCGGGGGCTGTGGCGACCTCTACGGACGGGATCGCCTGGAAGGTCTCATCCTCGCCGGATGTGGGAGGTTTCCGCGACATTGCCTTTGTGCAGGGACGCTTCCTGGCGCTCGCCGAGGATTCCTTTGGGCAGCAGTCCACCACGGGCAGACTGGTTTCGACGAAGGAAGGGCAGGATTGGCCGACGTTGGCCGAGTGGCCTATGGTATCGTTCACCGGCATTTCAAAGAATGCCGATCGCTGGGTGGCGGTCGGGCGATCGGGAAGAGTCCTGACTGGTCCTGACGGTGTCGATAGAATCCCCGCCCTGACCGGCCCGAAGGAGCTTCTTCTCATGGAAGGAAACTTCGTCTCCGAACCGGTAACCTATAAGGGTGTGGAGGGGCTCCACGCCCGGGATCTCCCGCCGGGGCTTCAGCTCGATGTGCATTCCGGGAACATCATCGGGCGGCCGACCGAGGCGGGCGACTTTCAGAGCTATTTGGAAGCGCATAATGCCGTCGGCCCTGTTCGTCCGCTCCTCCTGAGAACGACAGTATTTCCGAAGGGCGGCGATCTTCCGGCGTTCACGGGACCTTTGGCGGTGAACGCAAGTTCCTCGGGCGTGGTGTCATTCACCGTCGCCGTGAACGGTCTGGATGAGACGTCGGTGGTCACGGTCGAGAATCTTCCTGAAAACCTCTCTTTTAACCCCGGCACGCGTGCGATTTTCGGAACTCTGGTTGAGTTCGGTCTCTACGAAGTGACGGTGCGAGCGACCAATATTTACGGAACGACGGAGGATATCCTTCGAATCTCCTTCGGCCATACCGTCGCCTGGGAGAACGGTTCCATCGACGCTTCCTCCAATACGTTGCAGGTGGCTCATCACGAAGGCCTCTACGTTGCGGTTGCCGCGGGCGGCCAAATCGTTTCATCGACCGACGGCATCAACTGGGACATGCCCGTATCCAGTGGTTCGGCACGACGCGATGTCATTTTCGCCGCGGACCTTTGGGTTGTCGTCGGCGATGGGGGGCAAATCTATACCTCTCCGGACGGCGACACCTGGACCTTGCGTTCCGCTCCTTCGAATTCGGCGCTGTACGCGGTTGCCTATGGAAACGGCGTCTTTGTGGCGGTGGGTAATTCACCATCGGCCTTCGTCTCCACCGACGGTGAAACCTGGGAGCCGTACCCGCTGGATCTTGACGGCGCGCTCAATGGGATCGCTTTCGGCGACGGCCGTTTTGTTGCTGTCGGTCAAAGCGGGCAGGTTCTCACCTCGCAGGATGGCATCGCCTGGGAGCCTGAGGAATCGGGAACGACAAATCGTCTGGGGACAGTTGCCTACGGCCACGGCCGTTTTGTCGCAGGAGGGACCGGTGTTCTCATGGCTTCCACCACGGCCGGCCAATGGCAGACGGTCGAGCAGGATCTCGTAGGCCCTGCTTCCGGCGTTCGCTCCATGACGGCGGTGTCCGCCGGCTTTGTCGCCTTATCCAGCTCCAGAGGCTTGTTGAGTTCCCCCGACGGGATTCACTGGACCCGGCGTACGATCGAATGGGACACTCCCCGGAGCACTAGTGTTCTGGGCCTTGCTCACGGAGAGGCTGGGTATGTGGCGACGGATAGCTCCGGTCATACCGGTGTGACCGCGGGCAACTGGGTGCCGGTTATTCTCAGCGAAACCTCAGCCTTCGGTGTCGCCGGCCGGCCATTTTCTTTCCGAATTCCGGCGACGGATGGAGCGGATCGATTCCTCGCCGAAGGCCTTCCGTCCGGCCTTTCCATGAACGAGGATGCGGGATTGATTGAGGGCGTTCCTGAAACCCCGGGAACCTGCCTCGTGAAGATCGCGGCCGGCAACGAGCATGGTTACTCCAACTTCGAGGACCTGACTTTGCTCATCGAACCCGCCGCCGGTTCGCCGCCGGTTTTTGTGGGAGATGCTTTCGCGGAAGCTACCGTCAATCTTCTGTTCGGTTTCACGGTTCAACTTCAAAGAATGGATGCGGCTACCGCCTTCTCGGCTGAAGGATTGCCCCCTGGACTGGCCATAGATCCGGAGACCGGGGCCATCACCGGCCGTCCCGAAGCCGGCGGCGTCTTTGATGCCGAGATCACGGCCTCAAACTTCTACGGGCAAAGCCAGTTGCCGTTCAGGTTCGTCGTTCAAGAGAACCCGTGGCTTTACAAAATCGTCTCCGTTGTGGAATGGCCCTACTCGCCTTCGGACGTTGCGTATGGCAGCGGGCGCTACGCGCTCGTGGGCAGTTCCGGGGCGACGTGGCACTCGACCGATGCGGAAGATTGGCAACTGGTTCCTCCCCAGACGAGCGCGGACCTGCGAGGCGTCGTCCACGCCGCCGGTCGCTTCGTTGCCGTCGGTGAGTCGGGAGCGGTCCTGACATCGGAGGATGGCCTGCTCTGGACCAACCGCTTCTCCGCGGTCGCCAGCCATTTGAACGCGATCGCGCACAGCGACCAGTTGCTTGTTGCCGTCGGCGTTGGCGGGGTCATCAGCACTTCGCCGACGGGCTTGGACTGGACCGCGCGGTTGTCACCCACCCTGGAGGAACTCACGGCGGTGACTTACGGGAACGGCATATTCGTCGCAGTCGGAAGGAATGGCGTGATTCTTTCGTCCGCCGATGGAGTGGAATGGGAGCAGCGGGATTCCGGGACCACTCAGCCGTTCTGGAGCATTGCCTATGGAAACGGCCGGTTCGTCGCTGTGGGGCACGAAGCCACCGTGCGAATTTCCGACGACGGCGTTCAGTGGCAGGATCTTCCGAGCACCGGCCTCGGGACCAGCGCCTTCAGCATCGCCTATGGACGGGACGACTTTATCCTGATTGGCCCCGGATGGGAGGTTCGTACTTCCCCAGACGGCCAGAATTGGACGAAGCGCACGCCGTATGCAGTCTACCACCACCAGGTGCGCTATGTCGCCGGGCAATACTTCTTTCTCTATAACCGGGAGGTCCGCGTGACCGACGGCCATTGGCCTCCCCGTGTTATCCCTCCAGGGAATGTCACAGTGGAGAAAGGCGAACCGTTTTCTCTGGTTGTCGAAGCCGACGGTGTACATGACAGTTTTCATGCCATCAATCTTCCCGCCGGCCTCTCGCTGAACGAGGCGACGGGCGAAATCTCCGGCGTTCCCGAGGCGACGGGCGACTTCGAGGTTTCGCTCTACGTCGATGGTGACTGGGGGCCGTCCGCTCTCGTCGTTACGACGCTCTCCGTTGTCGCGCCCGACCTGACTCCACCGGGAATCGGCCCGGACCGGATGTTGCTGGCGACCCTCGGTGAAGCCTTCGCAGAGACTCTGGACCTCACGGGCAACCTGAATGGCGCGGTGGTGTCGGTCGATGGGCTTCCGGAGGATCTCGACTTCGATCAGGCGACTCACCTGATCTCCGGAACTCCCGGATCCGTTGGTGATTCCACCCTGACCGTAACCATCACCAGCCCCTTGGGCAACGCTACCGGTTCCTTCCACCTGAAGATCGTGGAGCAGATAGACAGCACTCCCGTCCCGGCATCCTCCACGGCGAGTGCGGTCGTCTCCTATCCGTTCTCCTACCATCCTCCCATCCCCGCGCATATCGACTCTGTGAACGCGCTGGGGTTCCCGGCCGGTTTGACCATTCGTGCCTCCACAGGACAAATCACCGGCATTCCCGAGGAGCCGGGGATTTTCGACGTATTCATCTCCGGATCTGGCGAATCGGGCACTCTGGCATACCATCTCATTCTGGAGGTCGAATACATGGCCCCTGAGATCATCTCGTGGCCCTCGCACGCGAGGGCGAATCCGGGGGAGACCGCAGCCTTTCAAGTCCTCGCGCTCGGAAGCGAGCTCGATTATCACTGGGGCAAAGACTCCGAGTCTTTGCATGACGATGGTCGCCTCACCGGGAGCCGCTCCGGAGATCTTCGTATCGAGAATCTGGTGCTTGAGGACGCGGGAAATTATTCGGTGACGGTTTCGAACAATCGCGGGTTTTTCACAAGTGCGCCTGTGACGCTTACGATCATCGAGGCTTTCTCCGCCTGGGTGGAGCGGGTTCTGCCGGAAGGAACCGGTGGCTGGCAAGAGGACTCATTCGGCAGCGGAATCGCCAACCTTCTTTGGTATGCTTTGGGGGCCGAAACTGCCGACCGCAACCTCCTGCCGCATATGGTCGGCAATGGCGACTGGTTGGAGTTTCACTTCTCCCGCAGCCGTTCGGCTGAAGGCGTTCACCTTACCGTCGAAGAATCGATCGACTTCATCGATTGGTGGCAGACAACCGCGCCAGTTGAGGAAATCGGGAGCGACGGACATGTCGATCTATTGCGGGTCCGCGTGCCTGTGACGGACATGCCGCGGTTTTTCCGCCTCAAGGCGACGCCGACCGCTTTGGAGTAAACGCACCACCGAAACGACTCACCAACGCCAAACTTCGTCATACTTCCCGCTTGAGCGTAAACGTTCTCCCCGTCACTTGCTAAATCGCCCGGCGTTTCAACGCCGGGTTTGCTTACCCCAGAAAAACGACCACGACCGGCAAGACGACAACGAGGTAAAAGACCGTATTGGTGAAGAAGAGCACGCTGGCGAAGCGGTCGTCCAGGTGGAACAGGTTTGCGATGATAACCGCGTAAACACCCACAGCCGTGCTTGCCTGGACCAGCACGACACGGTTTGCGGTTTCCGGGAATTCCCAGCCGGTGAATTCGAGCCCGATCAGGATCAGCGCCGCGGTTGCGGGCAGAACAATAAACTTCACGCCGGCCACCAGCCCGTAGAGGCGGACATTGCCGGTCACTCGCGAAAAGTACAGGCGCAGCCCGGTGGTGAAAAACGCGATCACCACGCCGCCGAGTATCAGCACGGTGACAACAGGGTAGTCCTCCACCGCCTCCGGCCGCGAAACTCCGCCCAAATTGAGGGCGAGGCCGGCAAACACTCCCAGCAGGGGAAGCGAACGGATATCCGCGAAATTCGCGACGAGCAGCTTCCATACAGGTTGACGGTCCGCCGTGCCGTAATGGCGCGCGATCGGATACAAGATAAAAACGAGCCCGAAATTCCAAAAGGCCGTGAATATAGTGGCCAATGCCAGACCGTACTCACCGAACAGGACGAAGTTCACGGTCCCTCCCATGGTAAATCCCAGATTGGAAGCCCCGCAGGCAATGGCAAACGCGCCCGATTCGCCGCGATTGAGACCAAGCGAACGGGAAAGGATGACACCGACCGCGGCACCCACGCACATCAGGAAGAATCCGATCAGAGGCAGCAGCGCGTAACGGCCGGTCAGTTCAAGGTCCCACAGTGCCAGAAACGCCACCAGCGTGTACGGCCCCAGGACCACAACATACATCAGACGCCGCGCCTGGTGATCGGGAAAACCCAACCGTCGCGCCCCGTAGCCCGCCATGATGGACCCTGCGATGAGTCCGATCAGAATCCCGAGTTGCCAACCGGTGGTCAAAGCGGCGATTGGGGTTGTCCGGAAGGGATGAGTGGCAATGGAGTCTGCTTAACGGCACCTCCGTGTTGATTGGGCCAATGGCCCGGGTCTTGTTCCTGCCGCCGGCATGGTGTCATTGTACTTTTCATACCGCAATACTCGAGCGGCGGACCCGCTTCAATCGCAAGCCGCCAACGGAAAAATTTCCACCCGTATTTACGTTACGTTTTTGAACGGGTGCGGTTTTAAGGTTCTGAGATTTCGTATCCGATCAAGGTGATGCCGCGACGTTCGGCGTCTCGGAGGGTTTTGTCTTTCTCGATAACGATCGTGTTTTTTGCTTCGAGAGCGGCCATCATGACCCCGGCTTCTTCGAGGACTTCCAGCGTGGTCGTTCCGAACATCGGAACATCGAACCGGTAATCCTGGCTCGGCTTCACGGTCTTAACGAACAGCGCCTCGTGCGTTTTGAATTCGCCGGCGCGCCGGAGCATCGCGTCGGTCCCTTCGAAGGCTTCCACCGCGAGCACGGTGCCCTTTCTGACGACGACACCCTGGCCGATGTCGAGGCGCGCCACTTCCTTGGCGATGCGGATGCCGTGTTCGAGATCGTGGGAGTCCGGGTAGCGTCTTCCCCTGGCCATGACGCCCGGGGAGGCGAGGTGGTCGTCCAGAAAGGTGCGCGCATCCAATTGTTTGATACCGATTTTTTCGATCTCGTCGGCGATCGCGCCGAAGATCGTTTCAGCGTTCTTCTCTTTGAGGGAGGCGAGAATAGCAACCGCCTTGAGGTCCGGGTGCAGCCCGCGAAACAGTCGCCGCGGGGTGATTCGTCCCGCCATCACCACGTAACGCGCCTCGAACTGTCTCAGATGCTTGAGCATTTTGCCCAGCTGGCCGACCTTGATCACCGCCCGCTCGGAGGCGGAGAAGGCGTCGAGCAGGGTGTCGTCGGTTTCCTCATGGAAACCGATGAGCCGGACGGGAATACCGTGCTTGCGCATCGCCTCGACCTGCATCGCGGGATAAATCCCCTGACCGGCCATCACCACCACCGGCCCCGAGTGGTCGAAATCCTCGGGCAGAAATCGCGAGATCATGCCTGATTCAGCGCCTGTTCCATATCCGCGCGGATGTCCTCGAAATCTTCGATTCCCAGGGCGAGACGCACGAAATCGTCGGTCACGCCGGTAGTAATCTGTTCGTCCGGAGTCAATTGCGAGTGCGTGGTGCTGGCCGGATGAATGGCGAGGGACTTCGCGTCGCCGATATTCGCCAAATGGCTGAACAATTGCAGATTTTCGATGAACCGGCGTCCGGCTTCGTGTCCTCCCTTGATGCCGAATCCGAGAAGGGGGCCGAATGTGCCTCCGAGATATTTCGCGGCGGCCTTGTGGCTGTGATTGTCCTTCAGTCCCGGGTAATTCACCCAGGCTACCTTGTCGTGAGATGTGAGAAATTCGGCGGTGCGCCGGGCGTTTTCGCAATGCCGTTCGATGCGCAGGTGCAGGGTTTCGAGTCCCTGGAGGAACAGAAACGCGTTCATGGGCGACATGCACGCCCCCATGTCGCGGAGGAGCTGCAGGCGCATCTTCATGATGTAGGCGACGTTGATGCCGCCGAAGGGTTCGAATGCCTGGAATGCGTCCCAGTGCACGAGGCCGTGATAGCTGGGATCGGGCTCCGTGAAGTCGGGGAATTTGCCGTTGCCCCAATTGAAGTTCCCTCCGTCCACGACCATACCCCCGATCGATGTACCGTGTCCGCCGATATACTTCGTGGTGCTGTGGATCACGATGTTGGCGCCCCAATCGATCGGTTTGCAGATGAGCGGGGCGGCGGTGTTGTCGATCAGCAGGGGAAGCTCCGCCTCGCGGGCGATCGCAACGACTTCTTCGAAAGGGAAGATGTTGAGCCGGGGGTTTCCGATGGTTTCGCCGAAGAGCAGCTTGGTGTTCGGGCGGATGGCGCGCCGGAACGCTTCGGGATCGTCCGCATCGACGAACGAAACGTCGATCCCCAGCTTCGGAAGAGTGTAGTGGAAAAGATTGTAGGTTCCGCCGTAAAGCTGCGAAACCGACACGATGTGGTCGCCCGAGCGGCAGATGTTGAGGATGGAATTCGTGACCGCCGCCGAACCGCTGGCGTGAGCGAGCCCGGCGACTCCGGACTCGATGGCCGCCACGCGCTTTTCCAGCACGTCCGTGGTCGGGTTCATGATCCGGGTGTAAATATTGCCAAGTTCTTTCAACCCGAAAAGGTTGGCCGCGTGCTCGGTGTCCCGGAATACGTAACTCGTTGTCTGGTAAATGGGTGTGCTTCGCGCACCTGTTGTGGGATCCGGCGACTGACCGGCGTGGACGGCTTTGGTGCCGGGACCTTTCATGTAGTCTTGTAACATAGTCCTCCCTATAGAAGCAGTCCGCAAGGAGTAGTCAAGCAGGTTGAATCGTCACGGCTCGGCGGGACGTGGACTACCCGCGCTCAGTTTTCGTCCGGCTTTCCGCGGGAGCATTCTTCGCAGACGCCGAAAAACTCCAGCATGTGCGAAACGTTGCGGTAGCCCCTGTTGTGGACCAGCCGTTCCAAGCCATCGACGACGCACACATCGATGTTCTCCACCTTCTGGCAGCAGGTGCAGATGATGTGATGATGGTGTTCCCGCCCGACCACGAATTCGAAGAGACTGGAGCCGTCGGGAAAGAAGCAGCGCCGCACGATTCCGATCCGCTCGAAAGCGGCAATGCAGCGGTAAACCGTCGCCAGGTCGCAATTGTGCTTTTTGACCCGATTGTGAATGTCTTCGATTTTAATAGGTGCCTTTTTGTGGATCAGGATCTTGAGAATCGCCACGCGGGGCTGTGTGACGCGGTGGCCGGCCTTTTTCAGCATGCCCACCGCCTGCTGCAAAAGGGGATCGTCGTCGCGGATTTCTTCAGGTATCGACATCAATCGGTTTGTATCGTTCACGGGCTTGGCCAAAAATCAGTTTCTAGGCTGACATTCCCGCCGACACAAATCAATTGTAATAAAGTCGCCCGCAAAACGGCATGAATTTGCTTGAAACCCCGGGGTTTACGGGCAAGTGCCTTTGTGGTAGATTTTTATCGATGCAGTCCAGCAATTTTTCAGAAGTCCTTGATCTGATACGACAAGAGGGTTCGCGGTTCGACAAGAACGCCTACTATTTCGTCCGGCAGGCGTTGGATCACACTCTGCGGGACTATGCGGAAAAAGGGGGCCGGAGTTCTCTTCATGTTTCCGGACCGGAGTTGTTGGAGGGCATCCGCGCCTATGCGCTGGACCAGTACGGGCCGCTCGCGCTGACGGTGCTTCACAACTGGAACGTCCGTTGCTGCGGGGACTTCGGCGAGATTGTTTTCCAGCTCGTTGATTACGGGGTGCTGGGGAAGACCGAACACGACAAAATGGACGATTTCGCGAATGTTTACGATTTCGAAGAGGTTTTTCTACATCCCTTTCGTCCGGACAGCGGAAAGCGGGTTCGGAAATCGAACAAGGCCCGCGAAAACCGCAAAGACGGCATCGGCGGCAACTGATTTTCCGGACAGCGAAACCAATTTATGACACAATCCTATTCTGCCGAAGCGGACGCGGAGCTTCTGCTTCGACCCTTTTTCAATGAGGAGATCGGGCGGGAAACCCTCGACAACGGGCTTGTGGCCCTGGTCAAGCCGGATGCCTCGTCGGCCCTGGTTTCGGTTCAGGCGTGGGTGAAAACCGGCAGCATTCATGAAGGGACGTTTATGGGATCGGGATTGTCCCACTACCTCGAACACATGCTGTTCAAGGGAACCCGCAAGCGGCTCGGTCCCGAGATCGCCGTCGAGGTGCAGAAACACGGCGGTAACATCAACGCCTACACCACCTTCGACCGCACCGTTTATTACATCGACATTCCCAGCGAGCATTTCGAGGTCGCGCTCGACGTTCTTTCGGACGCGGTTCTCGAAGCGACGCTGCCGGCCGATGAGACGGACCGGGAGCGGGACGTGATCCTGCGGGAGATCGACATGGGGCTGGACGATCCCGATCGCACGCTGACCCAAACGCTGTTTTCGACCGCGTTCCGGGAGCATCCGTATCGCTACCCGGTTATCGGTTACCGCGACGTCTTCGAATCGGTGACCCGCGACGACCTGCTCGATTATTACCGGACCCGTTACCTCCCCAACAACATGGTCCTGATCGTGGCGGGCGACGTCGAAACGGGGGCGGCATCGGAGAGCATCGCGAAGTATTTTGGGAATTTTCCCCGCCGCAAACTTTCCCCGGTCCTGACGCCGTTCGAGCCCGAGCAGCGGACCCGGAGGGACGCGCACCTTTATCGAGACGTCAACCTTTCGCGTTGCAGCCTCGCGTTCAAAATCCCGGGGCTGTTTCACCACGACGCGCCGGCCCTGGACATTCTTGCCGCGGTGCTGGCGAACGGCAAAAGTTCGGTGCTCTGGAAACGTCTTCGCGAGGGAGAAAAGCTTGTGCACGACATCGACGGAATGACCTGGAAGCCGGGGGGTGGCGGGCTGCTTGGAATTTCGTTTACCGCGGATCCGGAGAAGCGGGAGGAGGCTTCCGAGGCGGTTTTTCGGGTCGTTCGCGAGACACTTGACGACGGTTTTTCGGAGGCGATGGTAAGAAAGGCGGTGCGCCAGGCGATGGTTTCGGAAATAAACGTCCGCAAGACGGTAAGCGGTCAGGCGTCGCGCATGGGGATCTCCGAAGTGGTGGCCGGAGATATTCGATTTGCCCAGGCCTATTTCAAACGGCTGGCGCGGGTGAAGGCGGACCAGCTCGTTACGCTGGGCCGCAAATACCTGCAAAGCGAGCGCCTGACCGCGGTTTCGCTGAACCCGATCGACTCGCGTCCCTCCGCGCAACCGAAAAAAGCGGGGCGCGCGGGCGTCGTGAGTTTTGAGGAAAAGAGCTTCCCCAACGGCGGTCGCCTGCTGTTTCATCAAAATGCGAAACTGCCCAATCTCCACGTCCGGCTGGTCTGTCTTGGAGGAGGGAGTTACGAACCCGCGGAAAAGCGGGGCGTAACGTCGCTGCTTGCGAACCTCATGACGCTCGATACCGCGAAACGGTCGGCGGAGCAGGTTTCCGAGGAAATCGAGTCGCTCGGCGGATCCTTTTCGGAATTCTCCGGCAACAATACCTTCGGCTTCTCCATCGAGTTTCTGCCGTCCGATTGCGACGTCGCTATCGACCTCATCGATCAGGCGGTGCGAAATCCGCTCCTCCAGGAAGACACCTTCGACCGGGAGAGGGACGCGCAGCTTGCGTCCCTGAAGGAGGAGATGGATGAGATTCTTTATTTCGGCATGAAGCGGCTGCGCGCGCGATTCTTCGGCGGGCACCCCCTCGGTATCGAGGAGGCGGGTACGGAGGAAACAGTCGCGTCGATCGGCATCGACGACGTTGCCGCCCATTACCGCCGCCTGGTCGTGCCGGAAAACATGATTTTCAGCGTGGCGGGAGATATCGGCGACTCCGGCATTGTGGAGAAGCTGGGAGGGTTTCTTGAGCCTATCCCGCCCGGCGGATTTGAAAAACGGCAACCCCGGTTTACGGGCCCGCCCGAACCGGGCGATTTTTTCGAGACCCTCCCGCGGCAGCAGGCGGTGGTATTGCGCGCGTATCCGGACGTTGGTGTCACGGATCCGGCCCACCCGGTGGGCGAGGTGCTGGACGAACTCTTCAGCGGAATGTCCAGCCGTCTCTTCGAACGGGTGCGCGAGAAACTGGGCCTGGCGTACTACGTCGGGGCGGGCCGTGTCGGAGGGATTCGCGAAGGCATGTTCTACCTTTATGCGGGCACGCATCCGGGCTCCGTGGAGGAGGTGGTGCGCGAGATGGATGACGAAGTGCTGCGCGTCCGGGAAGCCGGGGTGACCGCCGAGGAGCTGGAACGCTGCCGGGCGCGTTTGAAGGCGAGAAAACGCATGAGCCTTCAAACGAACGGCACGCGAGCGATTATCGCCGGCCTGAACGCCGCCTACGGACTCCCTGTAAACGAATGGCTCCAGCAGGATGTGAAGATCGACGCCGTCACTCTGGAAGACATCACGGCCTACGCGCGCGAATACCTGGACGACCGAAAACGCGTTTCCCTGATCGTCAACCCGGGGTAGGGGCCGGTCCTG
The DNA here is from genome assembly GCA_007130045.1 of Opitutales bacterium. Taxonomy (GTDB): domain Bacteria; phylum Verrucomicrobiota; class Verrucomicrobiia; order Opitutales; family T3Sed10-336; genus PXDC01. The sequence continues at coordinate 261 of SLTG01000052.1, read as the reverse complement.
AAGCTCGACATCGGAAAACCGCCTCCCCCGCGGATACACTTCTCGTCGTCAAGTTTTCGGATTTTCTCTCTTTCAGGTGCACAATCATTCCCCTCTCAAGAGCTGGTCGTTACCCATATTCCGGGTCGCGGAACACTATACGGGTTGGCGGGCCGAACATGCGCCAGGCTTCCACGATCGTATCGAGCTTCTCCAAACCACGCCAGAGGCTTTTGCATCCGGGGAATCCGTCGCTTTTTCTGCCGAGAAAGCCGCCCGGTT
>SLTG01000141.1 GCA_007130045.1 Opitutales bacterium | reverse complement strand
GTCAGCACCGGGCGCGTCGTCGATTTCCGCGCCAAAGACTTTCTTTTGCGCGAGCCCTCCGGCGAAGCCGTCCCCTTGATTTATCCCGGCCACTGCCAAAACGGCCGCATCCTCTGGCCGCGCGAGAACTTCAAAAAACCCAACTGGTTCCGCCGCTGCCCCGATTCCGAAGCCCAGCTAGTCCCCTCCGGCCATTACGCCCTGGTGCGCCGCTTCACCGCCAAAGAGGAAAAACGCCGCCTCGCCGCCTCGCTCATCTCTCCGCACGAGATCCCCGCCCCGGCCTACGCCTTCGAAAACCACCTCAATTATTTCCACCGGGGCGGCCAACCCCTCGACCCCGACCTCGCCAAAGGATTGGGAGTATTTCTCAACAGCACCCTGGCCGACGCCTTCTTCCGCCAGTTCAACGGACACACCCAGGTCAACGCCGCCGACTTGCGCAGCCTGCGTTATCCCTCGCGCGAACAGCTCGCCGCGATGGGCCGCACGCTCGGCGAGCGCCGACTCGACAACGACACCGCCGACGCCATCCTCGACGAACTTTTCCTTAACATGAGCGATTCTCCCTCCACCGATCCCGCCAAGATCAAAAAGAAGATCGACCAGGCCCTCGATCTTCTCAAACAACTCGACGTCCCGAAGGCACAGCAAAACGAGCGCTCCGCGCTCACCTTGCTCGCCCTGCTCGGCCACAAGCCCGAAACCAAATGGAAGGACTCCAAAAAGGTCTTCGTCGGCATCACCGAGATGATGGAGTGGTTCGGCGAACACTACGGAGTCACCTACAAACCCAACACCCGCGAGACCGTCCGCCGCCAAACCGTTCACCAGTTCGTGGAAATGGGTCTCGCCGTCGCCAACCCCGACCAGCCCGAGCGCCCGGTGAATTCACCCCACTACGGCTATGTGATCGAGGATTCCGCCCTCGAACTCATCCGAACCTACCAAACCCGCCGCTGGAAAAAAGCTCTCGAAACCTACCTCGAAAACGTCCACTCCCTGCGCGTGCTCCACCACACCGAACGGGAGATGAACCGCATCGAGGTCCGCCTTCCCGACGGCTCCAAAAAATGGCTCTCCGCAGGTGGACAAAACGTTCTCATCAAAGTCGTCGTCGAGGAGTTCTGCCCCCGCTACACCCCGGGCGGTTACGTCTGCTACATCGGCGACGCCGGTGAAAAGATCTCCGAAGAGGAAATCGCCTATTTCCAAAAACTCGGCGTCCACCTCGACCCCCACGGAAAAATGCCCGATGTCGTCGTCCACCTCGAAGACCGCAACTGGCTCGTCCTCGTCGAGGCCGTCACCAGTCACGGCCCCATCGACAACAAGCGCAAACGCGAACTCCAAAAACTCTTCGAAGGATGCACCGCCGGACTCGTCTTCATCACCGCCTTTTCCACCCGCAAGGTCATGCTCAACTACCTCCACCAGATCAGCTGGGAAACCGACGTCTGGCTCGCCGAAAACCCCTCACACCTCATCCACTTCGACGGCGAAAGGTTCCTCGGGCCGTATGTGGAGTGAAACAAAAGGAACGTAAGGGCGTAAAGAATGCGGTTTAACTAAAGGTAAATCAGGTTTACCGGATAGCGAATAACATCCGGCATAGGCTCCTCTTGAAAGTCGTCTCATTCGTGGGGAACAACGCTCCATTCATAATCAGTTAGCGAGCGCCATTCACCAAGAAGCATCTCACGGCCCTTCCCTGTATATATGTGCAATACAAAGCCCGCCTCTCCAGGAGCATACCACCAATCTTCGACTGATGATTCTCTCAAATTAACAGAAACACCATTAAGATCCGTCGGCAAAGCGCCGCGCTCATCATAATCGCTCCAAATTGCTTCTGCAACTCTTTCGCCATCTTGTCTTAACGCCTCGTAATCCGGATCAGCGATTCTCATACTAATCAACGAAATTACGATCTGCCTTGTATCCGGAATTACAAACAGGACCCCTATTCCAGTAACTAGAGCAATGCATGCTGATAGGAAAACAATATACCATTTACGTTTCATGGACGCTCGATTTGAGGTGGTTGTCCAAAATGCATGATTCCTGGAGAACCTGATCCAGCAAAACCATGAAAATGTTGTAACTGAGAGCTATGCTCGCATTCAGCACACTGCGGCCTATCCGGCGATGGAGTCGATGCTCCAGGCCAACCATCAAATCCAGCTTTTGCCCAATCTTGAGACGGCCCATAATTTCCCGCCCCACGCTTGTAAATCCAAATCGTCATGCGCATCCACCTTTCACTCTTACCACACAAGCGAAACATGGTTCCATAGAGAACATAATTTACTGACCCCCTATAGTGACATCCACCGTCTACCCAAACACTCTGCGCACAATCCCCGGATTCACCGCATTGCTGCGTATAACTACCGGTTCGCAGGCCCATAATATCCCAGCCACCAGCCGAAACAATGCTGTTGCAAACATCGCGTTGCTGCGACCGTGGCAGTCGAGCAAATGTGCTTTCTACGTCATCAATGGTTCTTGAAAGCACTCCGGTAATGTCAGGACCGCACACCTTACATTTACTCGAATCACCGTTTTCCGAACTAGACAAACCCAACATGTCATAACGATTGACCGGATCGTTTTGCACAAATCCGTAATCATTAAGATCCTCTTCACCCATCCAACGAACGGAATCATCTGTTGTATTGAGAAATCCGGTTTCCTTTATCGGATCCCTGTTCAGGAACCGCCCTTGTCCGGGGCTGTAGAATCTGAAGCCGTAGTACACGAGTCCGGTCGTCGGGTCGGTGTGTTTGGTGCTGAAGCGGAAGGGGTTGATGGCGGCGTAGCTTCCCGTCGCCGTGATTTCACGGCCGAAGGGATCGTACTGATAGTGCGCGGCGATCGTTTCGGTTGACCAGTCGAGAACTTGCCCCACGTTTCCGTTGGCGTCGTAAAAATAGACGTAGTCGCCGGAGTGGGTTCCGGAAACTTCCTCGACCGCCAGCAGACCGCCCACTCCTCCGGCCGCCGCGCCGGGACGTCCGCCGCGCGGCAGGCCGCTTGCCCGTTCGGCGATGTCCAGGCCCCAGGTATATTTGCGGAAGGCGTTGTTGTTGCCGTCGAGAACGAGCAACAGGTTCCACTCGTCCCAGAGGTAACGTTCGACGGCGAGGAAGGACCAGGAGGAACCGGTCCACTCGAAAGCCTCCTTCTCCACCCGGCGGCCCATGTAGTCATAGGCGAAGGTCAGACGTTTGTCTCCCGAAGAGGGACTCGCGGCCGGTTTGACTTCGACGAGCCGATTCTCGGCATCCCAGACGTACTCGTGCTCCCCGTCGTCGGTCAAATTCCCGTCGTCGTCATAGACCGGATTCTCCGATCCGATCGCGGAATACTGATTGAGGTTATCGGGGGTGTAGCCGACGGCAGCCCCCCCGCCGTCGGCATGGCTCTCCCGGTTGCCTATGGTATCGAAGACATACTCCCGGCGCTGCGCCGTCACCTCGCTCCCGGGGTTCTCTAAGTCCGTGCCGAGAAACCGCTCCGAGCCGGTCACCTCCCGGCGATCGTTATATCCGTAGGCGTTATGGGCGTCTGCGCTGAATGCTGTTCCGGTGTTCACCACGTGAGTCCGCTGGCCGATGGCGTTGTATTCGTAGGCGTATGTGGAGACGCTACCGGACTTCCCCGCGTTGTCAATCTCGTCGATCAGGTCGCGGTCCGACAGGTAACTTGCCGTCGAGGAGGCCTCGGTGGTCGTGGAGCGTTGGGCAATACAGAGAACGCACGTATTCAACATGTGGATTTGTCAACTTTCAAGACGTGACGTCCTTTGGGGGTTACTTTCCAACAAAAACACCAACACAGGTCAATACCTCATTACGAGGCCTGACCCGAATGGCACTGCATTAAGCACGATCTCGGGATAAAATGATGGTCGGGAACCCGCCTGTCGGATTGAATGATGTTTGATGAACAACCAGCCTTTCCTCAGCGGATTCCCGACCCAGATTTGTGGCAGCATGCGTCGTCGTTTGCAAGACGTTATTGCCGCCAAGCGCCGCTCTCTCAGAGAGTCTTCGGTCTCAACATACGCCATGCAGTTTTCCCATATACTGCCTGCCGATTTTCTTCACGGCCTTTCTGTTTCCAAGCGAATCCGCCACTATTGCAATGTAGTCGTCTTCTGGACCTGGCTCGCACAGATTTTCGAAGCCAACGCCTCGCTCTCCAAGGCTGTGAGCCTCGTCCAGGCATGGTGTGATGATTTCGATCTGCCCGTCCCCGGGCAGGACACCGGAGCTTATAGCCGGGGACGGGGACGACTCGGCGAGGAGTTTCTTGTATCTGTCAACGATCGGGTTAACGCTCACTTGAGTGCTCGGATCCAGCCCCGGGACACTTATCGTGGCCACGTCGTCAAGTCCATTGACGGCAGTTCCGTAGCCCTTGACGACACCGGGAAAAACCAAGCGGAGTATCCCCAGCCTACCAGCCAGAAACCGGGATGCGGCTTCCCCGTTATGGGCATAATGGGCGTGCTCAATCACTCCCACGGCGGATGGGAGGACTTTGCCCAGGGAAAGCAAAACAAGCACGATGCCCCCATTTTCCATAAGCTGCTGCATTGCTTCAAACCAGGCGACATCCTCTGCGGCGACCGCGCCTTCTGTACCTATGAACTGAAGTCGACGCTACTGGGAAGAGAGGTGCATACCCTGATGCGTTTGCACCAAGCCAGGCACCGCAAACTCGATTGGCGCAAAGGCAGGAAGATCGACGCCAATCAGCGGATTTTCATTTGGAAAAAACCCGCCAAGCAGCCCTCTGGCAGCACTCTGAGCGCGGAGGAATGGGAAGCGCTTCCCGAGGAAACGGAAGTGCGCCTGATCCGGTTTTACTTCGAGGATCGAGACGGAAAGAAACGCCGCATGGTGCTCTCCACAACGCTGATCGATCATGAGAAATACGACTGGACCGAACTTGCCGCCCTCTATGCTCAACGCTGGGACATCGAGCTGCGCTTGCGCGACGTCAAGACCACTCTGGGTATGGATCACATGCGCGTCAAAACACCCGAAACCGCCCGCAAGACCCTTCGAATGGCCCTGATCGCCTACAACCTGATCAAGTCCAGCTGCCAGGAAGCGGGCCATTGGACAGGAACGGATCTCCGGTTGATGAGCTTCAAAGGCGCGCTGGATACGATTGTGGCAAACACCTCCCGCTATCTGCGCAGGCAGAAGCACGTAATGAAGATCCGGGAAATCTGGACATCAACGATAGAAATAATAGCAGAAAAGGCGATCGATTTACGTCCCTTCAGACACGAGCCAAGAGCACAGAAAAAACGGCCAAAAAACTTTAGCTACCTTACCAAACCAAGAGCGGAATACAAAGAGATCCCCCATCGCGGAAAAACCCGATCACTCGCTTAATGCAGTGCCATTCAGGCCTGACCCCTTATAGGCTTGACCCTTGTCAAATGTCGAGACGTGACGTCATTTTGTATGACCCCGCCTTCAATCCGGAAACGATATGGAAATAATAATTTTCCGAACTTCAGATGTCGCCTGCTTATTTGTCCCCCCTCCGAGAATAAAATACAGCTCACGATCAGAAGCCGGAACTACATAGGCAAAGCCAGAAAGCTCTTCACCGGGAGTTCGGCGAGAGACATAGGGTATCGCCGACGCATTTCTATCGCCGATTTTTCCCTCCCGCTTTGGTCCAGAGGAACGAAAATATCCACCCATAAGAGAATACTGTCGTTCCATTGAAATAACCAGCTTGTCCAATGCGGCGCCAAGTTCATCATCCTCACTTCTAACGCCCAATATAGAAAAGAAACCTTCACCAGGGGTCGTCGTTCGGAATGCCATTAATACCTGCCGCGCACCTTCGACCTGAGATGAGTCCTCTTCTGCCCAGTAGATAGTCCATCCTTTAGGCAACGTTAGTTCAAATTTTTCCTTCGGAGAGCTGTAAACCCGTGATGACTGGGTATCGCTTGCCCCGAACGAACATCCCTGAATGACAAAACAGAGAACAATAGTAATCGTTCTAAAATACATTTGCTTTACCTCATAGAGCAGGCGGAATCGGCGGGAGAGGGGGAAACGGATTAGGCGGTGGGCGCGCCCAACTCGCAGCGCAGGCAGCCATCATTTGATCGATACAAACTTGTCCTCCATCCGCTATACAGCAGGCTAGACATAGTTCTAATGGCCTTGCAGGGGCCCATGGAGGGCAGAAGACTTCTCCACATTGATCCTGGCATAGAGTTGGACATCGATCCGCTTCCGGTCCGGGTCCACCCCCATCAGGTGGTGGCGTAGGAGGTGGTGGTGGCGGTGGCGGCGGTGGCGGCTGACAACCTTCAGGACAAATAACCTTTGGTGGTCCGCAGGCTAGTAAAATCTGCGCTTGAACATATGGAGGAAGTTTTTTGAACTCAGGTGTGCCAATAATATCACAACCTGTCGGAATCGGTGAATTCGTGGGGGGCTCAACCGGGGGCGATATAAAATTCAAGCCCAGAATATCAATCAAATTCACCGGATTGTT
>SLTG01000122.1 GCA_007130045.1 Opitutales bacterium | reverse complement strand
TCAGGGTATTAAGAAGAAAATTGATACAATTAATTAGGGCATAGCCTTCCCAATCCGGTACTCCTTTTCAATCAGCGAATTGTGAAAATCAGGGCCTGGTAACTAGTAAACTCGGGCTAGGCTGGAACAGTTGGATATCGGTGAATTCAAGGAGGATATCATGACACTGGGAGAACAGTTGATTCAGGAAGGCCGGAAGGAAGGCAGGCTCCAAATTCTGCGGGAAGATATTTTGGACATCCTCGAAGCGCGCTTCGGAGACGTTCCGGCTGAGCTTCATGAGAGAATCGAAACTCTCGCCGAAGAAGCGCGCCTGAAATCCCTCCACCGCCACGCGGCCCTGGCCGGTTCGCTCGAAGAGTTCCGCACAACGATGTAGGCCTGCGCGTGAGCGCAGGGAATGGTTCTCCCCGTAGGCCTGTCGGTAACGACAGGGGGTCTTTCTCCCGTCCCGAACCCCGGTATTCACGCACCGGCCTACAAGTTTCACCACGACCCTCTCTTAGTAGGCCTGTCCGTGAGGACAGGGAACAGTGCGTCGGTGGCGGCCAAGCGGTCTTCATTCCCAATTCCGAATTCATAATTCTCGTGACAGAGAATGGCTCCCTTGTAGGCCTGCGCGTGAGCGCAGGGGGCGGCTTCTCCCTTCAGGCTTTCCCGCCGCGTTCCGCATAGCCCGCAGTGTGAAGAAGGAAGATCGAAGAGGAGATTGGAACCCGGTAGGGCGAAGGGGAATGAGTGCAAAAAATCACTGTGTCGATTGTCAAGTAAATATAGACTGTCTTTTTCTACAGATGGGGTCGGGTGCGTCGGTGGGGGTGCTGAGGGCAGGGGATTGGCTCCCGTAGGCTTGGTCCGTGAGGATAGGGAACTCCGCAGAAACACGGACGACTCGCCTGTAGGCCCTGAGGACAGGGAAACCGCCTTCAAGCACCAAGCACACGGCAGAGCTTCCCGCTTTTCCGGCTCACCCACTCCCCGTCTCCTGCTTTTACCTTCCAACTTCCCCTCGCCCCTTCCTCCCGCCCCCGGCCGAAGCCCTTCCCCCCGTAAACCCCCGGTAAAACTTTCCTTCAGGCCTGATTCTGCCGTTGAAACTCTGTCGCTTGCGCGTTATCACTGAGTGATTTCGTGTAAATGAGCGGAATGGTGCCAACGGATGAAACCGATCGGGGGAGCGAAAGCCGGGAAGGGGCGAGGCCGCCTCCAGAGCTGACCTCGCTCCCGCCCGACCACTGGGACACCGTATTCGACTCGGCGCCTGAGATCACCCGTCCGGGAAAGTTCCTCGGCATGATGCGGGCGGATCTGATCGCCTGCCGCGAGCTGGCCTGGCGGCTTTTCGTGCGCAACATCACCGCGATGTACCGCCAGACCATCCTCGGCTGGTTCTGGGCGTTCGCGCCGGTGATCGTGATGACCGCCACCTTCGTGTTCTTAAGGAGCCGGAACATCGTGTCCTTCGACGAGCTGGCGGTGCCGTATTCGGTTTATGTGTTTACCGGGATGATTCTCTGGCAGACCTTCTACGAAGCCGTGCTGGCCCCGATCAAGCAGGTGATGCAGGCCAGGACCATGCTGGGGAAAATCCACTTCCCGCGCGAGGCGCTGATTCTCGCCGGTTTCTACGAAACCCTCTTCAATTCCGGCCTTCGCCTGCTCCTCTGGATTCCGGCCGCCTTCTATATGGGATTCAATCCGTTTGTGATCGGATGGGTTTTCGTTCCGGGATTCCTGGCGCTCGTCGGGCTCGGGATCGGAATCGGCGTGCTTCTCGTACCGCTGGCCGCGCTCTACCAGGACGTCGAGAAAGGCCTGCCCATCCTCCTCACCCTCGGCATGTTTCTCACCCCCGTTTTTTATCCGATCGGCGCCGACCCGCAAACACCGTTCTTCCTGCTCAATCCCGTGACCGCGATCCTCGACACCGCCCGCTCGGGACTCCTCGGCATCGCGCCCGTCCTGCCCGGCGCGGCCCTGCTTTGGTCCCTGTTTGTCATCCTGAGCCTCGGCGCCGGCTGGATCCTCTTCCGCCTCGCGCTCCCGCACATCGTCAGCCGCATGCCCGCCAGTTGACCCGATTCACCAATGAACCGCCTAAGCCCGTCCTCCGGCACACCGGTGGGAACCGGGTTTCCCGTCGGCCATAACCCGGAGGGCGAAGGCGGAACCCCGGGAGAACCCGCTTCCGGCACTCGACCACTCCGTCCCACTTTCAATTCTGGCTTCCGAACCCATTCCTGACAAACAATTTAACGCTTGCCTTCACGCGCCACCCCGACATTCCCTTGGTGAAAACCGCTCGAAATGTCTGAGAAAAATCCCTTGCACAATCCCCACGACCGCTTTTTCAAGCACGCATTCGGACGGGCGGATGCAGCTGCCGGATTTTTCAAGGAGTATCTGCCGCCGGAGCTGGCGAATCGACTGAATTGGGAGAGACTGGAGCGGCAGGAGGGGACGTTTGTGGATGAGACGCTTTCCGAGCGGCACAGCGATTTGTTGTTTGCCGTTCCCTGGGCGGGCCGGAACGTATTTCCGTACTGCCGCTTCGAGCCCTTCGACGTTCAGCGGGCGGCACGGGACGCTCAACAAGCGAAATTGACGGGGTTCAGGTGTCCGCGAACAGTCGGGGAACTGGCCCGTCTGATCTTGACGAATCGATTCGGTTATCACATTCTTCCTATGTGAGAACTTTGGAGATCCAATATCAGGACAACCTTCCGGACGCGGCACGTCAAAGCACGGCGGAGTTTGAGCGGGAACTCAAAATGGCGCTGGCAAGCAAGCTTTTCGAACTGGGGCGACTTTCGTCAGGCCAGGCTGCGGAGTTGGCTGGCGTACCCCGTTACACATTTATCCATGAACTGTCCCGATACAACGTAAACGCCATCAACTGGGATCCTTCGGAGTTTCGTCAGGAATTGGAGAATGCCTGATCTGGTCGTTAATACGGGGCCGATTATCGGGCTGACGGCCGCATTGGGCGATTTGAAGATACTGGATTCGATCTACGAAGAAATTCTGCTTCCGAAAGAGGTTTTTGACGAACTCAGCGCAGGTGGGAAAGATTGCGCGGAAATTCGGGCAATCGATGCGGTATCCTGCGTCCGGATACCTTCAGAATTCCAGAAGATTCCTGTGCTCTTGGGTTCGGAACTCGATAAAGGCGAGGCAAGTGTCATCCAGGCGGCGATCCAGCAGCAGGTTTCCGTTGTCGCCATCGATGAAAAGCAGGGTCGGCGAATCGCCCGTCTCCACAGTCTAAAAGTGACTGGGAGCATCGGTATACTCTTGAAAGGTAAACGCAACGGGTTCGTTTCCGACCTTGAAGTTTGCCTGGACCGCATGCAAGCGCAGGGGATCTGGATTAGCAGGGAACTCCGTGAGCAAGCTTTAGCCGACTAAGTTACCTTATTCCGCTTGAGAGGAGAGGTACTCGTCCTTCGATCCCCCCTCCGCCTTCCTAATTCCTAATTCATAATTATCTCCGCCGCCTCCCACTTTTCCCTTCTACCTTTTACCTTTTAACTTCCAAACCCCCTCCGTGGCTCGGATTCCCTTTTCAATCGGATCCGACTTGACCCGCAATAAGACGATCGATCACTCTTGTTGTGCATGGAACTGCCCGGCAACGACTTCGACGGCGCTTGGAAGGAAGCGCTGGAGAGATACCTTCAACCGTTACTGGAACTTTGCTTTTCTGAGGTTGCCTCCGCAGTCGATTGGTCCGTTCCCTTTTCCTGGCAGGACAAAGAGCTACAGGAGATTTTTCGGGGCGATGAGCTGGGGCGTCAACAGGTGGACAAGCTCGTCAAGGTGCGGCTCCGAAATGGGAGCGACGAGTGGATTCTCCTGCACATTGAGGTTCAAAGTCAGGGCGACAACCGCTTGCCCATACGGATGTACCGCTACCACCACCGGCTGGTGGACCGTTACGGCTCGGCAGTGGTGAGCCTTGCGATTCTTGCCGATGAGAACCGTCACTGGAAACCATGTACTTATACTGAAGAATCGCTAGGTTGCCGTGTCACATTCGAGTACCCGGTGTGCAAGCTCCTTGAGATGGAAAAGGACGCTCTTGAGCAAAGCGCAATTGGGGAGACTCCGAACCCCGGGGCGATCGTTCTTCTTGCATGCCGTCACGCGCTGGAATCGGGGAAAAGTCCGGAGACGCGCCAGCACTGGAAGTGGGAGCTCACCCGGCGGCTGTACGACGGCGGTTTCGTCAAAGACGAAATCATCGAACTGTATCGGCTCATCGGCTGGTTCATCGCCTTGCCGGAGGAAATGGAGTTGCAATTTCACCGCCGAATAATAGCGTATGAACAGGAGAAAAAGATGCCTTACGTCACATTTGCAGAACGATACGGTCGGAAGGAAGGCCGGAAAGAAGGCCGGCAGGAAGGTCGCCTTCAAACGCTGCGGGAAGATATCCTGGATATCCTCGAAGCCCGTTTTGGAGAGGTTCCCGGCGAAGTTCGGGAGAAAATCGAAACTCTCTCCGACGAAGCGCGCCTGAAGTCTCTCCACCGCCGCGCCGCCCTCACCAGCTCCCTCGAAGACTTCCGCGGCGAGCGGTGATGAATGGGGGAATCGGAACCGCGGAACACACGAAATACACAGAAGGGAAAGTGAGGGAGGGAACGAGTGACGCGTGAATTGGTTCCCCGTAGGCCTGTCCGTAAGGACCGGGGAGCGGACATCACGTCTTACGCACCGCGCCGCTGGAATTCGGATTTGACCTTGAGCCGGCGGCACCATACGTTTCCGTTTGATGAGCATCGCTGAACTGAAGAAGATCGTCGAAGATACCAGCAGTGAAGAGCGGATATTTCTAGCGGCTTATCTTCAACACGTTGAGCGACGTGATGATCCGGTACACCGGGAACGGCTCGACCGATTGTGCGACGAGTTTTCCTCCAGCCGGCGCTACAGCCTGAAACGGGTACGCGATCTGCACTCCAAGCTGGAGGAGGGGGATAAGTGACCCGGTATGAACCGGTGTTCAACGAATCCGCCATACGCGGGTTCCTGGGAGCGAGCACTGAAGACCGGAGACGCTTGCTGTTGTTCATCGAAGGCTTGGCGAACGAGCCGGTGCGAGAGGGCGACTATGTTGAAGTTTCATCTCAGGACAGGAGAATCGATGTTTTTCTCTGCGACAAATGGCTCGTGTCTGCCTGGGTCGATCATGCGGTCAAAGAGGTTCGGATTGTGAATGTCGAACGGGTGTGAGAGAACGAAACCCTCCTGACCAAGCACCAAGATCCACGAATCCATCCCCACCGTGAAACGTCGGCACTTTCCGCACCGCGGACCTTGAATCGACTCCTCCGTAGGCCTGTCCGAAAGGACAGGGAGAGCGGCGAGCTGTGATGAATGGGGGAATTAGAACCGCAGAACACACGAAATACACAGCAGGGGAGGTTGGTTGAAAGGAAGGTCTAGCCAGAGTTCCTCCACCTCCCCCTCGCCGCCTCGCCCGTTCGACCCCCGCAGGGCCTCCTTCACTTTTACCTTCTAACTTCTCCCTTTTAACTTCCAAACCCCCGAATGTAAAACTCCTTGCACAGTGCGACTGGTCAACGTATTCTTATCTTATGATTGTGGAGCGATTTCCAGAACTCGCGAAATTGTCGGTCGAAGAGAAGAAACGCCTCATTGACGAATTGTGGCAGGAGGTTTCCGGAAGCGAAACCGAGGAACCGGATCCGGAGTTGGTCCGATTGCTTGAACAGCGGTGGCGGGCATACGAGAGAAACCCTGAAACCGCGATGACCATCGAAGAATTTCGACACCGCATCGGAGTCTTTCGTCCGTGAGCGAGGTGGTCCTTCTGGCCGGTGCTCAGGCGGACCTCCTTGAGCTGTATACGCGATTTGGCGAGCGGGGCTACTTTCTTGTGGTTGATGAGCTTGAGTTGATTCGTAAGATGCCGGAAATCGCGCCTGTTTATGCGGACCCGTTCCGTCGACGCCTGGTTGTGGGAACGCCGTACGGAATATTCTATTCGTTGGCAGGGAAGCGAATTATGGTCGCGGCGATCCTGGATCTGCGCCAGGATCCCCGATCGATCCTGCGACGTCTCGGAGGGTAAAACGCGTAGCGTTCGGGAGACGATCCCGCAGGGCCTGGTTCGTAAGGACAGGGATCGGAAGTTAAAAGGCAAAAGTAAAAAGGTAAAAGTGGAATCCCGTAGGCCTGTCCGTGAGGACAGGGAACGCCGGCACGTGAGGGATTTCCCGGCCTATCCCGCTCCGGAAAGACCCAGCCCGGCGAAGCCGACACCAAAATAGGAGCGCCTTACATAGGTTGGCGAATTCAACGTTCCGAAATTCTTACAGGGCGAATTCTTCGGCTGAAGCACGAAGCTCCTTGGATGGAAATTCTGACCATCTTGCGCACGATTTCACAGATAAGGGACTAAAACGCAGCAACCCCCAACCAAGCACCAATCACCAGAAACCGAATTCCCATTCCGTGTATTCCTTGGTTTCCAAAATCCGTCCCCATCGCCGCCTCACCCCATCGCCGATCCGCCCCATCCCGGTCTCCCGCGCCCCTCTCCGTTTCGTCCC
>SLTG01000027.1 GCA_007130045.1 Opitutales bacterium | reverse complement strand
ACTAGGAGTCTGTCGGCGAAGTCCGACAGGCTGCTAGCCAAATCGCAACGCGAGATCGATCGCACGATGGAAACTCGCCGCGCTCGCCTTGCCGCGACCTGCGAGATCGAAGCCCGTGCCGTGATCGGGGCTCGTCCTCAGCCACGGCAGGCCCAGCGTTACATTGACCGCGCCCTCGAACTCCACCGTTTTGAGCGGCCCCAACCCCTGGTCGTGGTAAAGTGCGACCACGGCGTCGAACTCGCCTTGAAGCGCCCGCCAGAAAAGGGTGTCGGCCGGAAGCGTGCCCGAGAGCCACGGAACCTCTTCTTTCAACCCCCCGAGAAACGGATCGATCCATTCCTTTTCCTGGCCTCCGAGAATCCCCGCTTCCCCGGCGTGCGGATTGAGCCCGCAAACCCCGATGCGAGGGTCGGTGATCCCGTGATATCCAGCGAGAATGACCGCCGCCCGAACCGCACGGCCAATCGCTTCCTCGTCGAGCGCCCCCGGCACTTCCGCCAGGGGGATGTGCCAGGTCGCCAGCGCGACGTTGAGGCGGCGCCCCCAGAATCCCATAACCGGTTCCCCACCCCACCGCCCCGCGAAAAATTCGGTCTGCCCGGGAAACGAAAATCCGGCCCTCCCCATCCACTCCTTGCTCACCGGTCCCGTCGCGACCGCGCGGAAATCCCCGGCCACGCACCCCTGCGCCGCAAGCTCCATCGCCTCCCACGCCAGCTTCGCGCCTTCCACGGACGGCTCGCCGGACCGCGCGGAAAACGATGCGGGGCCGACTTCATGGCGTTCGAACTCCCCCAGCTCCGCCATCCGTTCCAACCACGTTCGCGGGCCGGCCAGAGCGACCGATGACGCCAGTTCAGGCCGCTCCCTCGCCCAGCGCAAAAGGATCTCGGGCCCGACTCCCGCGGGATCGCCGCAGGTAACCACAACTTTCTTCATTGCTTCCAAAATCCGTCGCCCGGTTTACCCGGTTACAAACCCGCGCGTTCCCTCCTGAAAAAACTCCAGAAACCGCCGGATCAATACCGGCGCTTCCGGATTGGCCTCCAACCGTCTGCGGGCCCTGTCCCGAATCCGTCCCGGCTCGGAATACAGCTCGCGAAACACCCGTTTGAATTCATTGATTTCTTCCGCCGAATACCCGCGCCGCTTGAGGCCCACCAGGTTAAGACCGAGCACGTGGTTCCGGTCCACCACCGAAATTCCCGGAGGAACGTCCTTCGTGATTGAAGAATGCCCTCCGATCATCACTCCTTCTCCGATCCGGCAAAACTGGTGAACCGCGCCGCCCCCTCCCACGAACGCATGGGCGCCGAGGCTCACATGTCCGGCCAGCAGCGCGGCGTTTGCGAGGACCGCACGGTCCCCGATCGCACAGTCGTGCGCCGCATGGGAAAACGCCATCATGTAAACCCGCTCCCCCAACCTCGTCACTCCGTTCTGTGTCAACGAACGGTTCACCGTCACCCCTTCCCTCAACGTGCAGTCGTTGCCGATGACAACCTTCGAACACATTTCCGGATCGAATGACAGATCCTGGGGATCGCCGCCGAGGACGGCCCCGCTGAAGACTTTGACCCGCTCCCCGAGTTCGGTCCGCCGCTTGATCACCACATGGCTGTCCAACCGGCAGCCCGCGCCCAGCACCGCGCCTTCCTCCACCACGCAGTAAGGCCCGATCCGGCAGTCGCTCGCGATCGATGCGTTCGTGTCGATAATCGCCGTTGGATGGAAGTTGTCCACAACCGGCGAACATGAACGAATCCCGAGCGATTGAAAACGGAAATCCGCGACCTCACGAAAAGGTTGCACGCTCAATCAGCCGCGCCCCCACCCCTGGTGGGCTAGCTCGCAACCGCTCCGCCCGGCCTGCAGCGGCGCTCACGGTTTCGACTCCGGCGGGATCCGGGCGACCAGCGGATCCCCCAGAGCCATGAAAAACCCTGTGTGACGGCTCAGCCACGCGGCCTCGGCAAAGGTGAACCCATCGTGCCACATCGCGAGGTACCCCCAGTTGTTGACACCCGCCAGTCGGGGTTCTTCCACGTGACTCACGGCGCCGACCGGCGTCCGGGAGTAGTCCGTCCCGCCGAACGCGCCGGGACTGAACCAGTCCACGAAGTTCCCCTGATTCATCGGGCTGTAAAACACATGCTCCTCCGCGCCCTGGCGCCTCGCGGGTTCACTCTGTCCGTTGTAGCTTTCGACCGACATCATCAGCCACCAGTCGGCGTTCTCCCCCCATTCCACGCTTCCGTCGATCGCGTAATCCGCCCCGCGCCTGCCCCAGACACCCAGCGTCCCAAAAAACGCCACGTTCGAACCGGACGTGATGAATTCCGATCCCTTGGGCCGATAGATGATGTTCATTTCGTCAAATCGTTCGAACCGCTCCTCCATCCTTTCCACGTAACGGAACCCGAACCAGTTTGGCGGCAGTCGGCTCCGGGCGTCGTGGTCTTCCATGTAGTAATTCGACGCATACGAATCCGTTTCCGGATGCAGGATGCCGTTCGTTTCGGGAAACGTCTTGATCTTGTCGACATACGCTTTGCACGCCTCCAGGCTCCCCATGTTCAGGTGGGTGACCAGCGCGGTCATGCCCTGGAACTGACCGAGCGAAAACGGCGTGCCGATGTGCGTGGGCGTGTGCAGGTGGCTGTAGGGCTGATCGAAGTACACGCGTCCTTCCCGGAGACCCTGCTCGACGAACGCGCGTGACAACCGGAATGAGACGGAGCTGCCGGGCAGAGTGGGCGCGTGAACGCGCGTCGGGATATCCATCATCAACACGATGTAGCGAATGTGCTTTCCGCTGCCGGTCAGCCACTCCACCACCGGCGTCTCGATCCTGCCGGTGTACTCCTCGACCGAAACGATCTCGCCGGTCGGACACTCCAGCCCGAGAACATTCGCTTCGCCGAACCCGGGCCGCTCCTGAATGTAGTAGTCCTTCAATTCTTCGCTCTCCGGCGAGTTCGCATTGTAAACGACAAGGACGTGCTCGGATATATTGAGTGGATCGGGCTCATAGCGCACCCGGTTCATTGCCGGTTGCCCATCGTCGAGAACGTTTTCAAAGTGATGAATCCGCCGCTTAACCGGTTCGCCGTCTTCGGCGGGAATGGTCACCTGGATGAAAAACCGCCCCTCGTCCGCGAATGCAACGGCTCCTTCTTCGTCAACGGTCGCGGCGCGTATATTGGACGACCGGAACGCAAGGGTGGAAACATCTTCGTCACCAAGCCAGTCGCGGGCCGGAACGCTGTACCGGGCCCCATTCGTCTCCCCGATAAAGGATTGAGTGATTCGCACCGCATCGAGCACTTCCTCACGTCGCTCGACATAGGGAAGGTCGCTATCAATCGGTTCCGCAGGCGGCTCCGGCTCGGACGCCACCGGCTCGGGCGGCTCCGGCTCGGGCACGCTCCGTCCGCCGCAAGCCTGCCCCAGCATCGCTAGCAGCAGAACGAAAGGCACAACCTTCAGAAATGAGATTCGCATTTTCATAATAAAACGACTTTCACGCCTGCATGCCAGGGGATTCCATGAACGGCCCATGCCGAACTTTTCATCTCAAGCGGGTGCGCAAATTTCACCCATCAGACAAAAAAATCGCCAGATAGACCCGCATTTACCCGATCAAGTGCCTTAACGTTTCCATTTCGCCGATTGAACCCGAATAGTGCAACATCAGAGTGAAAAGTCCGATTCTCATTGAAATGGATCGATCGGAACCGGTTTCGCTTGATAAACGCCGTGCGCCACGTCAACCTGCTGCCTTGATCCCGGGCGCCGATTGTCCCGCTCCCGGATCAAAAGCCGAAATTCATACATCAACGCTCAATCCCTGACAACAATGGCCAGACCCGTAACACTCTTCACCGGACAATGGGCCGATCTCCCGCTCGAAAAGCTTGCCGCGAAGGCGAAGGAAATGGGATACGACGGCCTGGAACTCGCCTGCTGGGGCGACCATCTCGACGTTTTCAAAGGGGCCGACGATGACGCCTATTGCCGGCAACAGCGGGAGATCCTCAAGAAAAACGGTCTCGAGCTCTTCGCGATCTCCAATCACCTCACCGGCCAACTGGTCTGCGATCCCAACGACGACAGCCGTTCCGACGCCTTCGCCCCGACGAAATGCCACGGGAATTCGGAAGCCAAGCGGGAATGGGCGATCGAAGCGATGAAGAATACCGCCAAGACCGCGAAGAATATGGGCGTGAAGGTCGTTAACGGCTTCACCGGCTCGCCGATCTGGCACCTCCTCTATTCCTTCCCGCCGGTCAGTCCTGAAACGATCGAGAACGGATTTCGTCGCTTTGCCGACCTCTGGAACCCCATTCTCGACGAATTCGACAAGCAGGGCGTCGTTTTCGGTCTCGAAGTCCATCCCACGGAGATCGCCTTCGACATTCACACGACCCACCGCGCGCTCGAAGCGATCGGGCACCGGGAAGCATTCGGTTTCAACTTCGACCCAAGCCACCTCCACTGGCAATTCGTGGATCCCGTTAAATTCATCGACGCCTTTTCCGACCGCATTTATCACGTCCACATGAAGGACGCGATTCGCACGCTCGACGGAACCAGCGGCATCCTCGCCTCCCACCTCAACTTCGGCGATCACCGCCGGGGATGGGATTTCCGCTCGATCGGTCGCGGAGGCGTCAATTTCGAGGAAATCATACGCGCCCTCAATCGCATCGGCTACTCCGGACCGCTCTCGGTCGAATGGGAGGACAGCGGCATGGACCGTATTCACGGCGGTACCGAGTCGTGCACGTTCGTCAAGAACGTCGATTTCCAGGCGAGCGAACTCGCGTTCGACGCTGCATTCGAGAAGGAGTGAGGTGACGGTTGCACCGCTTCGCCGGACGGCGTTCGCGACTCTTTTTCACTCGTCCTTTGTGGCGACCGGGTTTCATGTCACGCCGTAGCATTTAGGAAGAGGGCCGGGTAAAATCCACGCCTATTCCACTGCTTTCTTCCTGACAGCCAAGGGGTTCGAATACTTCCTGCACCCGCCGGGCACTTTCGGCCGGGGAATGCGTTGACGGCGACCCGGATCTGCGCTCCATTAAAGGCTTTGTGATCACGCGGCGCGGCGGGGCAAGCATTTCCGTTGCGCGGCGGAAACAACCGGACTGGATTACGAAGACACCTGTTATGGCTGAAAAGAAATACAAGATTATCGGAGTGGGCTCTCCCATCGTGGATTCGCTCGCGCGCGTCAGTGAAGAATTCCTCAAGGGGATCGAGGGCGCCAAAGGAGGTATGGAGCTGGTCGATACCGAAACCATGGGCCAACTCCTCGCGAAACTGGAGGCCGAGGTCGTGGAAGCCGCCGGCGGATCGGCCGGCAACACGATTTTCACCCTTGCCCGCCTCGGCCTGCACGCGACTTTCCTCGGAAAGATCGGCAACGATGCCGGCGCCGAGTTTTATAAGAGCCGTTTCACCGAACTCGGCGGCGATCCGAGCCGCTTCAAGGATGGCGACGTTCCCAACGGACGCTGCCTGTCGCTGGTGACGCCCGATTCCGAGCGCACCATGCGGACCGACCTCGGGGCGGCGATGACCCTTTCGCCCCAGGAGATCTCCGCCGACGACTTTCGCGACTGCGAACACGCCCACCTCGAAGGGTACCTGCTTTTCAACCGCGCCCTGATGAAGAAGGTGCTCGATTCGGCGAAGGAGGCCGGATGCACGATCAGCATCGACCTCGCATCCTTCGAGGTGGTAAACGCCACAAAGGACATTCTCCCCGGAATCCTGGCCAACTACGTCGACATTCTCTTCGCCAACGAAGAGGAAGCCAACGCCTTTACCGGAAAAGGCACCGACTTCGAAGGTATGGCGAGGGAACTCGGCCTGTACTGCGACACCGCCGTCGTCAAGGTCGGCAAGGACGGCTCCTATATCTGCCGCAACGGCAAAGTGACCGCCGTGGAACCGGTCCACGTCGACAACGTGGTCGATACCACAGGCGCCGGAGACCTCTGGGCCGCCGGATTCCTTTACGGCCGACTGACCAACCGCGAAGTCCGCGATTGCGGCCGCTTCGGGTCGCTGCTGGGCGCCGAAGTCGTCCAGGTGATGGGCGCCGCCATTCCCGACGACCGCTGGAAGATGGTCGAACGGGTGCTTAAGGGATAGCGTTTAACGGCCATCCAAGTCGACCGCGGCCCGAAAACGGATCGCCGTTTCCGATAAGAGGGGCTTTATTGGCTCCGCAGCGAGGCGAAGCCTCAGACCCGAAGTAGTGCACGCATCTTGCGTGCGAATTCACGCTGGAAGCGTGAGCTACTTTTTCCCTCGGCAATCGTAAAACTTAACTCAACTACAACAACTTTTCCGGTTTTAGTCAAGTTTTCGGATTTTCTCCCTTTCAGGTGCACAATCATTCCCCTCTTGAGAGCTGGTCATTACCCATATTCCGGGTCGCGGGACACTATGCGGGTTGGCGGGCCGAACATGCGCCAGGCTTCCACGATCGTATCGAGCTTCTCCAAACCACGCCAGAGGCTTTTGCATCCGGGGAATCCGTCGCTTTTTCTGCCGAGAAAGCCGCCCGGTT
>SLTG01000006.1 GCA_007130045.1 Opitutales bacterium | reverse complement strand
GAAATTGCCCACCCGCCCAAAAATCATCGAAAATGTAGTGGAGAAAAATCAGTGAAATCTTCAGGAAACCCGCTTGAACAGCTAATCGTTCTTTCGGAACTGTCGAAGATGGGTTAACTTTGTAACTTTGCGGATAATTTGTCGCAAAAAGGTAGGGAACTTGCAAGATATGTCCGCGCACGGAAAAACAGCGCGGGCAGACCTCATTTTCTGCACCCCGCTGACGCGGTAAACTAGATATTGACTCCGGTTAACTGACGGTTTGAGCGGACCTCCTTTCGGTGATAGTTATATCTTCGGTCCGTTCAAGGGAGAGCGGTTTGACCTGTCTCTGAAGAGAGGGTAAAGGCTCTCTTAAACGACCGTTGGAAAAGCTTTCAGAGGAGCTTTCGACCGGCTCCGGTTGGTCCGGTTGTTCGATCTGGCTCGACTCTTGAACGGGCACGATTTCGCTGACCGCCCGTTTTATGTCCTCGGCGGCAGGCTCCGGCGTTCCGCGCTTGCCGGCGAAATACCGGGCGCGTTTCACCACGCGCTCAATGGCGGCGACGTAATCGACTGTGACGTTCGCCACGGCTACCAACCGCTTCAATGTCGCCTTGCTGGCGTTCGGGACCATGTGGCCGGCAATCGTCTCCAGGTCGGAATTGCTGAGCGATTCAGGTAAAACCGTATGAAGGGCGACCCGGCCCCGTATCTGGCGGGCATTCCAGCCAACCTGTTCCTCGTGCTTGCCGACACTGGGCGTCAAACTGGGGCGTTCCGATCAACACGAAGGGAACGCCCTCGTCGACCATATCGCGGACCCACTCCATCCGGGGCGGGGCGTTATGGACGCGCCGGGCCTGTGGGAAGCAGTGGTGGGCTTCATCAATGACCAGCATCAGGTCGCCCTCGTGAAGGGTTTCCTCGACACGGGTGCGCATCTCGACGGCCTTCCGCTGGGCGTTGCAAGCCGTGCCCAGCGCCCTGGCGATTGATCGGTAGAAAGTCGCCATGTCTGTTCCGGATTCCAGGCGAACGTAAACGGCCTTCCCGGGATTCCTCCGGCAAAAATTCTTTGCGGCCGCGCTCTTGCCCATCCGCTCAAGCCCTTCGATTATGACCAGGGAACGCGACTCAAGCGCGTATTCCATATCTTCCTGGATCTGCCTGGTGATCTCAGTCGGAGCCAGATCGCTTTCAGCTTCGGCTATCTCGCGGGAACGAAGTGCGTGAAGGGATTTAACGAGATCCTGAAAGCACCAGACTTCCGGTGAACCGAGGCTCGGAAACTCATTAACCCGAGAATAACCAACCCCTCCGGGCGCACGATCCGGCTTGCCCTTGCGATTGAAGTCAATCGCCGGATCCAGGCAAAGCTTTCGCAACCAATCCGCAAGACCTTCCAAGCCCTCGGAAATCCATTCCTCCAGGGAGTCGGGGTGCCATTGCCGGTGACGCCCTCCGGGAATCTCAAGCATTATCTCTTCGGCCTCTTCTTTGGAATAAGGCCCCGCAACGCCCTTGCCTGTTTCAACCATCGTGCGGGTTCCGATTCTCTCGGGGAACTCGCGAACGAGGTCGGCCGCAACGCGCTCGATCCCGCCTTCGGCATGGGATCTCTGTTGGAGCCAGTAGACCAGGGCGCGGTCTTCCGGGTCTTCGATCAACTTCGCGCGTTTCGCCACCAGGTTGGCGAGTAGGCCGTGGTTGAATGCTTCACTTGAACAATAGCGCTCCTGGTTGAATCGCTTATCATCCACTGCCTTCCGTCTGGTTCCACTCATCTCCTGATTCCTTCCTGTTCGCGGCGTTCCATTTCATCGGCCTCCTTGAGTAATTCCAGCCCCCGGAGGGTGGCATTCGGGTCGCGGGTCGACATAGGCGCTTTGAGACCTCGCTCGCGTTCGAACTGCCGGATCTTGCGAGTGACCGCCGAATCCTTCCGCTTCTTCGTCGCGTGCGCCTTCCGCTGCGTCTCGATCTTCTCGCCCAGATCCCTGGTGCTCTTATCCGAGATCACTTGCCGGAAGAGGTTTCCGCTGAACTTCGGTTCGATCTTCCGATAGATCGTTCGGGCATAACTGTTGTGTTCTGCGGATTGCCGCATTGCCCGGCTCAATTCTTCGGGATCGGCATCCAACTCCGCCGGCTTGACTTCCCTCGGGATCAATACCGGATTCCGCTGGTCCATGTCCGTGATCGTCACGAAATCCGGGACCGCCTGCGTCGTTTCGTACCAGACCAAAACCTGGTGGCCCTGAAGGTGACTGGTATCGGCGTTGCGATACCACCAGGATTCTCCCTTGAACGTAAGTCGGATGCCGTTGCGCGTGACCTTCATCGGCTTCCGGTGATTGGAAAGCAGGAAGCGGTTTTCTTTCGGAAGGCGGATAAGCGGATCGTTCCAGTTGAAGAACTCTTCAAATGCTTCGTGTGGGGAAAGGCCCTTGAGCATGTGGCCTTCCTGGGGCGTGTGGTTGTACCGCTCGACGATCTCCTTCAACCGCACTTCGAGTTCTTCCATGGAAAGAAGAAAATCCTCGTAAGCGATCTTGCCCGAACGGGCGTGCCGGAGATTCTTCTGTAGCCGCTCGTATTTATCGATCATCTCGGCGCGGCCTCCGTAACCAGGAAGCGACTCCATTTCGTTCTGGATGATCCCGATTATCCTTTCGACGGTTTTAGCTCGCGGGTTCCTGGCATGGATGAAACGCACGTACTCCGAAAGCCCTTTTTCCGTATCCTCAAAAGGCAACTCGTCTCCACGGGGGTCCCCCACCAGGAGCTTGGCCTTCCAAATGCTCTGTTCGAACAGGAGCCCCTTGCGAGGAAAGCCCCACGAATCATGAAGCTGCGTGATCTGCTCGCGGATCACTCGCGAGTTGTACGTCTTTTCCGGGTGGAGGGCGTAGCCGAGAATGTACCCGGTCCGCACGTCGATAAAAAGAAGCGTCTGCCCACGAGTGGCTTTTCGGCCTTCGGGCGTGTCGATCCAAAAATAGTGGTTTTGGGTAACGTCGTCCGCGCTGAACCAGTCGCCGGCCTGCATGTCGCTGTAATCGCGTGTGACGTATGCACCCTTGACCTTGTGCTGGTGCGGTCCGTGATGGATGTTCGCCAATAGCTCCACGTCGTTCCCAACGGCCTCCCTGATCGCGTGCGGGACGTGCGACTTTGAAGCCGGGTTGTGAATAAAGCGCTGGGTTGTCTCGAAGGAGAGTTCACCGCGCCGCATCACTTCCCGCCAACCCTGAGATATACGCCCGCCGTTCTCGACGCACCGGGCGAGAATTGTCAGCCGATCCTCTTCCGGCAGCGCGGGGGCGCGGCGGTGGCCGGACTTCTCCGCCCGCTTGTCCTCAATCGCTGACGGAGTCCGCCCGTTCTCTACCCAAAGCTTGAGCTTCCGGTAGAAAGCTCGGCGTAACGATTCGCGGCTCTTCGCCAGGTGAACGCCGCAATTTCCAAGCGCCTTTAAAACGCTCTTCCGGGCCTTCCCCTCCGCAATCATAAACTCGCCCGTCAAAAGTTCGAACTCCAGAAAAGCCCCGTGCCAGACCATAAGCGTTTCCTCTTTGGTCGGCCTGGCGGGATCGGCTACGGCCATGACCCAACGCTTCAAAGTGTGAAGGCCCTCGGCGGCGGCGGAATAGCCAGCCGGCGTTGCGTCCTTCCGGGCCAGCTTATCTGAAAGGTAGAGTTCCAGCCGCGAGAAATCCCCGGCCCCGGCGTCGCGGTCAATCGTTCTCTCGACCAGTCGCCACCAGTGCCCGGCGGTGACGTCGTGGCCGATCTCCACCTTGTAATCACGCAACCCGGCCGCCTCGATCTCTTCTTTGGGCAAACGGGCATCGACCGCCAGGGGCAAGACTCCGGCAAGCGCCCGCTGTAATTTTCGGGCGTCATCCAGGCAATGGGGAGCCAGATCCGACAGCGAGACCTTGCGGCCGCCGATCATCGGCTCCCAGCGTTTCGGAGCGTGGTTAAGCAGCCGCTCGACCGAATCGCAACCCCGCGCCTCGGCGGCGGCCGCCAGCGCCTCGCGCAAGCGAGCGGGGAGTTCGTCGAGCGACCAGGCGGCGGTTGGCTTTCCGTTCACGATGACGGTTCCCGCCGGATCGATACCGGCCAGGGCCTTACGTATTCCCCGGGGCGTCTTTCCCAGCGCTTCGGCGATTCTTGCGGCGGTGAAGTTCATTCTACCAGGGCCTCCTCAACCCTTTGCTTCACCCTCAAAAGCTCAGGTCTCGAACGTCGGCAAACCAGATCGCCAAGGGACTCGACGAAATCCGCCGGTTCATAATCGGCCGTCCGGGCAAGGTAAATCACCAGGGCGTCGCGGTGAACGCGCCAGCGTGCTTTTGCACCGGTGGCGGCATTGTGGCGGTGGGCGGGCAAAATGCCCTGGTCGATGAGTTTGAAAACGAACGACGTGCTGAATCCAATGGCGGAGGCCACTTCATCAGGGCGAAACCAGTCCTTCCCTGAAATCCCGGCCGCGAAATGCGCTTTTTCCAGGTTTTCCGACATTTTCGTGCCGTTGGATGAGTTTTCGATCATGAGTTCGATTTCCAGAGCTCCAGGAAGCTTCTTAAATTTTTTTAAAGGGCGTTTTCAGGGCCGTCTGAGGGGTAGGAGTCCCGTTCGTCGCTCGAAGGCGTTTCACGGCGAAATTTCGAGCCCTGTTTGCCAAGCGCTGCAATCATCTCGTCGGCACGCCGGTTCAGTCCGTCCGCGATCTCAAAGAACCGCTGCTGCTTTTCCCTAATAGCAGCTTCTTGTTGAGCGAGCATTTCGTGATCGACGCCCAAGCGCCTATCCATCCGCCAATCCTGCATCATCCCACTGATCTCGTTAGCCATTCGGTCAACAATCACTTGCGCCTGGCGCAGGTAGGCCAGGGCTTCTTCGCATGTCTTCATTTCAAACCTTTGAGCTTTTGGACGATCCTGGCCTCCGTCCGGTGGAGCACCTTACGGGCGTGCAAGTAGGTATTGACCTGCTTCTTTAGGGCCGGATTACGCCCTTTGAAGGCTTCCTTTATCAGCCCGCGTCTCGATACCCCCGGCAGAAGCCAGAGGCTACGAACGTGTTTTCTATCGGTGGTCACCCCGGGAAGTTTTCTGCCCTCGGAGTAATCCAACGCGAAACTGTCCATCACCTCTGCAAGTGATTTGTAGCCCGGCACGAAACACCGCCGGAGAACGGCATCCAAAAACGCCCCCCTGTCATACACCGGCCCCGCCGCTCTACGCGACCGCCTGGCCTTCGCCGTCGTGTGCCCGCCGCGCCGATACCGGCGGACCAGTGAGTCGGGCGTCCGGTCGTCCTTCCACAATGCGAGCTTCCGCCACAGCGTCTTGGCCGTCGGCCGAAGCACCCGTTCCCGGTCGCAAGCAAAACGGATTCCGCGCCTCCTCCGCCTCACCACCTGGTCGACAGCCTCCTTCTTGCTGTGGCCGTCCGCGATCAGCCTCTCGACTTCCTCGCAGAGCGCTCCGTAGTGCCGGGCCTCCTCGACCATCCAAGGGGATGGATCGAGGAGGACGGCCTTTTTCGTGCGACGTGAAATCATGCGGCAGTGAGATTCTTATCGAGGATTTCCGCCGGCGTTACGTCGGGAATGAGATCTTCGATGTCCCTGAGCAAATCCAACGCGCTTTCGTACCGGAGGTCTTGGATCCGGCACAATGATTCATAGACTTCTTCCATCGCCTGGTGGTCTGCCAAAGCTCCCCAAAGATGGGCATTGATGTAGGATTGACGCTCCTTATCGAATGAACCCGCTTCTTTGACCTCGAACTCAAGGAGTTTTTGGAGTTTCGGGTTCAATCCCGAAAACAGGCGTGTCCGCTCGTCCATGATCCCCTGGCCGATTTTTCGGGCCTTCTCCGCCACCGCCCAGGGCAACAATTCGGCTTCGATGATCAAATGGAAAGACTCCACGAGCTTCGACGTTGCCGTATCGTTAAGGCCGGCTATCAACAGCCGTCTTGCTATATAAGCCGAAGCACGCTGCACGGCGGTGACTTCGTTGTGCTCGTCAGTTTTCCTTTTACGTGTGGTTGCCTTTTTCATACGTCTTTCCTTTTCGTTTTGGTTGCATCTGATGAACCCGCGCACTCGCGCGGAGAGATTCAATTTCGGCCCGCCATGAACTGCTGTTTGACAGTCTCCAGTTGGCGGCGGTTGGACGCTAGCTGCGAGGCCAGCCGATCCAGCACGGCCAAGACCGCCTCTTGATGAGCCTCGACCGCACCGCTGACACGCTCGCCGGCCTGCGAGATCCGGCGCGCGTCCGCTCCCCCGGCGGGCGAACGCGCGGCCGCCGGGGCAGCGGCCCCCGGCGCGGAGTGAATATCTTCTCCCCGCCGCGCCCGGCTCTGCAAAGCCAGCAACTGCTCGTCGGCCACGCGCTTCGATCGCGAGATCACTCCCATCTCCTGGAGCCCGCGCCGGGCGCGCGCGCTTTCGTGCGCTCCGCCCCGGAGCGGGTCGCGGATCGCGGTTTCGAGCAGCTCTCGCCGGCGCTTTTCCTCGGCGGTAAGCTCTGCGGTTTCGCGCCGGGCGGCTGATGCCTGCCTTTCCTTCTGTGTTGAGATCTGTTCCTCTAACCCAAGTTCGACACCTCTTGCGAGAATCAACGACTTGCGGATTTCGGTGAAGAAGAAAACCCGGTCAAAATCGCTCTGAATCGGGTGCCAACCCGCATATTGTCGTTGCGCAAG
>SLTG01000047.1 GCA_007130045.1 Opitutales bacterium | reverse complement strand
GTCCCTCGTCCTCCCTGTCCTCAGGGATAGACCTACGCCCGCCCGACTGAAAGAAACGTGCCAATGCGACTTGACGGACTCCGCCAATGGCGTACCGTTGGTTATGGATGATATTTATTGAAACGCCCATCTTCACAAAGGAGATTCAAAAGTATTTGACCGACGAACAATTGCGAATGCTGCAGTCCGCCTTGGCGCTACGGCCGGATGCGGGAGACTTGATCCCTGGAAGCGGTGGCCTTCGGAAAATCCGATGGGCGGGCGAAGGAAAGGGAAAGCGTGGCGGGCTAAGGATTATTTACTATATCGACCATCCGGATACAATATATCTCCTCCTTCCTTACAAGAAGAGCAAGAAAGAGGACCTTTCGCGTGAACAGATCAAAATGTTGAGAAAACTTATTGAGGAGTACCTGAAATGAACAACGCAGAATTTGAATTGTTGAAAGAAAGCATCGCCCAAGCAGCGGAAATTAAGCGAAAAAAACGCCGGGCTTCGCGCCGTACGGTAATTCAAATCCCGGATATACCCAAAGTCCGCGAGAAACTTGGAGCATCACAGTCAGAGTTCGCCGCAATGATTGGAGTGAGCGTACGGACGCTTCAAAACTGGGAACAGCACAGACGAGAACCCGTGGGACCGGCTAAAGCACTGTTGAGAGTAGCCGCAAAGAACCCGCAGGCCCTGATTGAATCCTTGCGGACGTGACTCGCAGGCCGCTCGGCACCTGTCTGCCTTGGCGAAAGTGGAACGAGCAGGTCTCGTCGGATTCCCCTATCCCTCGTCCCTCGTCCCTCGCCCCGCGTCCCCCCAATCCCTGTCCTCACGGACAGGCCTACACGATTCCCCCCGTAGGCCGCTCGGTGACGAGCGGGGTCCGTAAGCTCCGCGCTCTACGTGTCGCGCGATTCTTGAGCTTCGCAGAGGAAATACACCTGATACTGCCATCGCAGCGGCCAGACGGCCAGGAGGAGTCCTTGCAAAAGAAGGTAGGGCTGCCGGTAAAGCTTCCGGTTCCTCAACCACCGCCACGACAGGATATGAAGGTCCCTCCAGCGATCGACGACATTGAGGCCGGACTCCGAAAAGAGCGCCTCCCATGCATCCAATTCGAGAACCGTCTCCTTCGCCTGGACCTGATCCGTGCCGCCGAACAGCCCCAGCCTGCGGGTCAGGAATCCGGCGTTGGGAACCAGGATCAGGAATTTCGCCCCCGGCTTCGCGACCCGCTGCATCTCCTTCAATGCAGCCTGAGGATCCACGAAATGCTCAAGAGACCCGAGGCATGAAACCAGGTCGAACCTTTCGTCCTCGAACGGCAGTTCTTCCGCCGGTGTGGCGTGGAACGTACCCTTCGGCAGCCGTTCCTTACAGACCTCAATCGCCTTCGGAGAGAGATCGACTCCCGCAACCTCGGCTCCCCGGTCAACGCACGCCCGGAGCCATTCTCCCGTGCCGCACGCGACGTCCAGAACGCGTGCGTCCCGCCCTATCCGCAATCTCCCGGAAAGACGCCTGTAATGTGATCGAACGCTTCCGTCCCCTCCCCCGGCATCCTTGTAGTAAACGTCGTCGTAATAGGCGCGAATGCGTTCGATATCCTGCTGATCACCGGGTTCAAACATCTTTCTCTCTTGAAACAGCCTGATAAAGGTCCATCCACCTGTCAATCAGCCTGTCCCAGGAAAAGAATTCCCTCGCATGTTCCCTTGCCCGGGCGACCCGTTTTGCAGCCATACCGGGATCGGACCGAACTCTCACAATCGCCTCGGCGAGCGCCCGAGGGTCCCCGGGCGGAACGAGCAAGCCGGTATCCTCGTGCCGAATGACATCGACGATCCCCCCGACCCGCGACGCAACAACGGGCAGCCCCGCCGCGATCGCCTCAAGCAGAACAACCCCCAGCCCTTCGGTGTCGCCGCGACTATCGACGATCGCCGGAAGAACGAATACGTCCGCTTCGGAATACTGCTCTTGCAGCGAATCCGTTTCGATCTTTCCGGGAAAAAGGATCCGCCCCCCGGCCCTTGCCGCCCTCGCTTTCCATTCCCGGGTCCGGTCCCCCGAGCCGACGATAACCAGTTCCCAGTCCGGCTCGGCGGGGAAAAACCGCGTTGCGTCGATCAGGTCCGGCACTCCTTTGCGTTCGATATGCCGACCGACAAAAAGGACGCGGAACGGCCTCCCGCTCCGCCCGCCCTTCCCGGGCGATCCGGACCTGCCGGAATCCTCCGAAAAGGTCGATCCGTACGGTAAAACCTCGACATTCACCGGACGAATCGCCTGCGCCAGCTCCTTTGTGTAGCTGCTGTTCGCCGTTGCCAGGCGACACCGCCTCAAGGACCAGTCGATCACCCTGCGGGCAATCCCCGACTCCCTCGCCAGCACCAACTCCGCCCCATGGAACGTCAGCACCAGCGGCACTTTCAGCAACACGGAATTGAACATGCCGATAAGCCCGTGCGGGAAAGGCCAATGAATGTGAAGCACCGTGAACTCCTTTCGCCGGCAAAGAAGAAAACACTCGATCGTTCCAGAGATGACGTAGGGAATGGCCAGCAATTTCATCCACGGCCTGCTTCTGACCTTGTTCGGCGCCCCCTCGTCGTGAGTCAAATACTCCCACCTCGCCGGCCCGTAGCGGAACCGGTGAACCGGCGTCCCGTCCACGGTATGACTCTTCAGTCCCTTCCACGACGGCGCCAACACCTCCACCTCGACCCCCCGCTCCCGCAACCGCCTAACCGTCTCCCGCAACCAGGGCACCTCCGCGTCCTCCGGACAACGAGGATAAACCGACCCCACCATCAAAACCCTTGGCTGCGTTTCCATCTTCCTGACGGCCCTCCTGAATCAATTGATCCGCCAATGTCATCACATCGTGAGAAAAGTTCCGATTTCCGTTCGACGCAAGACAGGAATTTCCCGACCCTCTCGCCCGTTCGCCCACTCGCCCCATCCCCCGTAGGCCGCTCGGTGACGAGCGGGTCCGTCCATCCAGGCTCTCCCTGTCGTTACCGACAGGCCTACATAATTCATCCCTTTGTAGGCCGCTCGGTGACGAGCGGGAATCCGAAACCCATTCATAATTCCTCCCCGCCTCCCTCTTCCACCATTTCCGGAAGGGCTATTACTTTATTGCAATTTCAGGACATATTTGTCACCTTGTTGCAATGAAATGGGGAGAGTTGATGCAATTGGCGGGGGATACGCCGGTTTTTACCACGGCTTCCCTGTTGGCCGGCGCACGTTCGCCGGAGAGGGTCCGCCGACAGTTGGGTCGCTGGGTGAAAGCGGGGAAAATCATTATGCTCCGGCGCGGGGTTTACGCGATTCGGGAACCGTATGCCCGGCGGACGCTACACCCATTTCTCGCAGCCAACGCCCTTCGCAAAGCTTCTTATGTCAGTCTGCAGTCGGCCCTCTCCTACCATGGAATGATTCCCGAGCACACTCCCGCCGTTACCAGCGTCACCACCCGCCGGCCCGAATCGCTTGAAACCCCGATCGGGCGGTTCACGTTTAGGCATGTAAACCGCCGGTTGTTTTTCGGGTTTGGGGAGCGCGAGGTGGCCCCCGGCCAACCGGCGCTGGTCGCCGGACCGGAGAAGGCGTTGATCGACCTCCTCTATTTGACGCCGGGAAGCGATGACCGAGGTTATCTTGAGGAGCTTCGCCTGGAGTGGGACGTGGACTTCGACTTCGAGGTCTTCGAAACCGGGGTCGAACGAACCCGCTCGCCAAAGGTCACCCGCGCGGCCCGGCATCTTCACGAATTGAGAGACCAACAGGGAGACTACACCGTATTATGAAAGAGCTGCTTTTATCGCTGGCGACCGAACAGCCGGATCCTTTTCGAAAGCGGAGCATTGCCCGTGAATACCTCCAGGCCCGGACCCTCCTGGCCCTTCAGGATTCCGGCGCCTTCACGAATTGGGCATTCGTTGGCGGGACGGCGTTACGCTTCCTTTTTCATCTTCCCCGTTATTCGGAAGACCTCGACTTTTCGCTCGACCGCCCGAGCAGCGACCCGCGGTTCCGTGCCCATATGCGCTCCGTCAAATTCGACCTCGCGGCGGAGGGCTATGATGTTGAGATCAAAGCCCGCGAGGGTTCGGCGGTTGCGGCGGCGTTTATCAAGTTCAAGGGACTTCTTCATGAATTGGGCGTGTCGCCTCATGCGGACGAAGTGCTCTCAGTGAAAGTCGAGATCGACGCGAATCCTCCCGCCGGGGCCGCCCTGGAAACGCGAATCGTCCGGCGCTTCGTCATGCTCAACCTCCTGCACTACGACCGCGCTTCGCTGTTCGCGGGAAAGCTTCACGCGGTATTGTCACGCAAATACACCAAGGGACGCGACCTCTACGATCTCGCCTGGTATTTGTCGGATCCCGAGTGGCCCGAACCGAATCTCGTTCTCCTTGACAACGCCTTGAAGCAAACCGGCTGGAAAGGGGAACCTCCCCGGTCCTCGAACTGGCGAACCCTTGTCCGGAGAAAACTCGATCAAGTGGACTGGCAACGCGCCATTGACGATGTCGCCCCCTTTCTCGAACGCCCGCAGGATCGCGATTTGATTTCGGCCGACACCTTCAGGAAACTCCTCAAGTCAACAAACTGAAAGCAGGGTTTCCCGGTTTGCCTGCCTCCCCCGTCGCGCCCCCCATAATATCATAATTGCTCCGCCATCTCCGTTTCACTTCGTCGTAATCCCCAATTCTATTCTTAATTCGAAATTTCCCCCTCCCCCTCCCGCCAGGAACCTGATTTACCTACGGTTCCGTGTCCTCCCGCGTTCCTTTCTCAGGACTTTGATAATCTC
This sequence comes from Opitutales bacterium, assembly GCA_007130045.1. Classification (GTDB taxonomy): domain Bacteria; phylum Verrucomicrobiota; class Verrucomicrobiia; order Opitutales; family T3Sed10-336; genus PXDC01. The sequence goes on along the minus strand of SLTG01000047.1, from coordinate 1,961 downwards.
AGGAGTCGTCACCGAGGTCGAAACACCCTTCACATCAAACGGTGATTTGTCGCTCTCTTCAGGCGTCAACGCAAAGAGGCTGCCATCTCTTCTACGTATATAAACCCTTCCTTCCTTCTTCGCGGTATCCAATACGTTTGAGAATCGCTGTCTCGCATCGCTAAATGTATAAAGCCTCATACTAAACCTCCTCCACCCGAATTCGTTCCAGTTTCGCCAATTTGTTCATTTCGCCATCCAAAGTCATCAGCGGACGGGATTGTTTCCTGGCCGCCTCCAGGTAATAGGCGTCGTAGGCATAAATGCCGTGACGCTCACATAATTCCAGCGCCCGTCTCAAATCGACTTCAACATCTTTTATCGGAATCGATCCGAAATCGCTCAGCGCCTCGTCCGCCTGACTCCTCGACAACCGGTGACGCTTGAACATTGCGGAAAACGCATTGCCAACCTCCCAGCGCAGGCATCCGGGAGACAACAGGCTCTTCCCGCGCGTAATATCCACAATTCGAACCTTTTCCGGTTCGTTGAGCAATACGGCGAGAACGACAGAAGCGTCCACAACGATCTCATCTGAAGCCACCATTACCAGTACAATTGCACAACTGCTATAGCGATGCAAGAAAATCCAGTATTCATTGCCTCAACTCTACCGCATAAAAAGGCTGCCGCTGTTTTAACACTGAGAAGGACTTCGACCCCGTAAACAGTGAGGAGCGTTCCCCTCCCCCTGTAGGCCGCTCGGTGACGAGCGGGAAATCCCCGTAGGCCGCTCGGTGACGAGCGGGGACCAATAAAGGTAAAAGGACCGTCTCACCGCCCATTACAGCCTGCCCCGGAACTCTTCGACGGAGCCAGCGAGTGCGGCGTGGCGGTGGAGGGATTTCAGGCGCGCTTCTTCCTCAAGCCCTGCGACCGTTTCGCGGATTTCGCCGGGAACTTCCCCGAACCGGGCGTCGAGAACATCCAGGATGTCTTCACGCAAGGTTTGTAGGCGGCCCTCTTTCCGGCCTTCCTTTCGGCCGTAGCGTTCTGCGAATATGACGTATGGCATCTTTTTCTCCTCCTCATAAGCTACGAGCCGACTGTGGAATTGCAACTCCATTTCCTCCGGCAGCGCTATGAATCAGCCGGTACAGTTCGATGATTTCCTCTTTACCGAACCCGCCCTCGTAGAGACGCCGGGTCAGTTCCCACTTCCACTGCCGCCGGCTCTCCAGGTTTTTCCCCGTTTCCAATTTCTGCCGGCACGCCAACAGAATGACCGCCCCGGGATTCGAGGCTCCGCCGGAAGCGCTTTGCTCAAGGCTCGCCCTCTCCATTTCGAGGAGCTTGCAGACCGGGTACTCGAACCGGACACGGCATCCGAGCAACTCTTCGGTATGCACGCATGGCTTCCAGTGCCGGTTCTCGTCGGCGAGGATCGCAAGGCTCACCACCGCCGAGCCGTATCGGTCCACCAGCCGGTGGTGGTAGCGGTACATGCGCAGTGGCAGACCGCCGTCCCCCCGGCTTTGCGCCTCGATGTGCAGAAGTATCCACTCCTCGCTGCCGTCGCGCAACCGCACATTGACCAGCTTGTCCACCTGTTGGCCGCCGAGATCGTCACCGCGAAACACCTCCTGAAGCTCCTTGTCCTGCCAGGTGACCGGCGCCGACCAGTCCACCGCCGCGGCCACCGCCGGAAAACACAGCTCCATCAAAGGTTGAAGGTATTTCTCCAGCGCTTCCTTCCACGCGCCGTCGAAGTCGTTGTCGGGCAGTTCCATGGGTTCGAAGAGTTATCGAAATCAGCCTGCCGGAGGTCAAGTCCGATCTCGCCGTCGACAGGTTCCGGTGGCCAAACCCTCGCCCCCTCGTCCCTCGCCCCTCGCCCCTCGCCCCTCGCCCCTCGCCTCTCGCCTCTCGCCTCTCGCCCCTCGCATCTCGCCTCTCGCCGCTGACGAGCATAGCTCGTCTCC
>SLTG01000118.1 GCA_007130045.1 Opitutales bacterium | reverse complement strand
TTGTAGGTATCTGTTTTCAACGGTGGTTTCCTTTTTGTTGTTTCTTCCAAGATCCGGTCATACTTGACCGAACAAGGGGAAACCACCCTTAAATTTTAACAGAGTTTGGGATTTTGCCCATCGGTTACACTTTATCGTGGCGTTTATGCCATGGAAAAATACCGAACCGATGGACGAAAAAGAACGATTTGCCGTACTGGCCGAGACGGGGCGATTCACCATCATCGAGCTTTACGACAAGCTGACTGACTCAGATCCTTCTAATATAAAGCTTTTTGTGTCTTCAATAGAAGCGATTCAGGGTTGAGGAAGAGATTTGAAACCAGCAATTTGACGCCTTGACAACCGGCAATCTGACGTCAATATAACCAACAAATGGCCGCCCACCCTCTTTTTCTGGAAAGGCACCTTCGGAAGGCAATTGAAACGGCTTTGACGGATACCCCTGTGGTTTGCTTGCTCGGCCCACGGCAATGCGGGAAAAGTACTCTGGTCCAGGTGCTGACGCCGGACCGCAACTACTATGATCTCGACGATGAGAATTTCGCCTAGGCCGCGATAGGCGATCCTGGTGGTTTCATCCGCTCCCTCCCTCTCCCGGTGACGCTCGATGAGATCCAGCGCGTGCCGGAGTTATTGCGAAGCATCAAGGTCGCAGTCGACCGGGATCGCAAACCGGGAGCTTTTATTTTGACCGGATCGGCAAACCTTTTGTTGTTGCCCCGCGCAAGTGAATCCCTGGCCGGGCGCATCGAGATCTTGCAGCTTTACCCGCTCTGCGAAGCGGAAAAGGAACGAGCACCTGGAGCTTTTCTCAAAACCTTGCTCGATGGCGGATTGGAACCCCGGATTTTGCCTGCCAAAGAGTCCGACCCGCTGTCGCTTGCCCGGCGACTCGTGGCCGGCGGCTATCCGGAAGCGCTCCAACGCCTGCCGAACCGGGTCAGCGATTGGCATCGCCAGTATCTTCGCACGATTATGGAGCGCGATGTTCCGGTTGTTGCGCAAATCCGGGATGCCTCCCGTTTGCGAACCTTGCTGGAAAAACTCGCACTTCAATCGTCCGGACTTTCTCTGGCACTACCTCCTCCTGAGCTTTGCGACCATGGGTCGCGCGGCGGGTCGACATGGATTGATCGGAACGCCATCGAATTACGAGCGCATGACGTACGAGGCCTTGGCCGCGCTTTCCCCCAGAGCGCGGAGGAAGCAAGTGGAGGAAACCTGCCGCGCGGCCAAGGTTCGCATGCAGGCCAGGAAGGCGGAATTTATCATGGGGTGTTTCAGCGAAGTCACGAGAATGGGTGGTCCGCTAGCGGCCAGGCGGAAACTGCTTGGTCTTTCCGGACGGGAAGCGAAGATCCGCTTCCTCAAGGCACTGCCTGGTATCGGCGACAAGTACGCTCGGAACATCATGATGGATGTGTATCATGAGGATTTCCGAAATTGCATCGCCGTCGATGCGCGAATCAAAGCCATTTCGAAGGGATACGGCATATCATTTCGCACCTATTCCGAAGAGGAGGACTTCTATCTGGGCGTCGCCCGCGAAGCCGGTATCAATGGCTGGGGGCTGGATCGTTTGTTGTTCAATTTTCAGACGGAGTTTCTCCCTCCCGATACCGCCACGCCGGCGAATCAGAGTCGTCGAGGGCCGGAAAACTCATGCAGGAACGTATGAAATTGCGTAGCAGAATCTCCTCTCTGGCATTCCCAGTGTTTCCTTGAATCGGGCGAAATGATCCTTCTTACTGCTTGGAGCTTTCGGACTGAAAACAATCCTACCTTTTGACGCATGGCTTGGAGAATTGACGAGCAAGTAATTCGCGGTGAAATCGACAGTCGGGTTAGAGGCCGGGTGACCGGGCGGGTTTGGCTGGTCGGACGGGCGACGCCGGTTGTCCTCGATCTGCGGGGCGATCCCTGGCGGGACCTCGCGGGATTCCTGTTGTGTTTCTCGAATCCCAATCCGGTCGAGGGAGTTATCGCCGGGTTGGCCGAAGTTCAGGCCGGCGCCGTCGGCGACATGACCGCTTCGCGCAAAGTAAAAGTTCCCGAGTGCTCGAAGGAGGAACTCGGCCAACATTTGAAAGCACGAACGCCCTTCCCATGGCGCTGGGGCAATGCGGTGTACCTGGAGTGGTTCAGTTCGCGGAACGGCCGCGTCGTTATCGAATCGGCCGCTTACGACGTCACCTTGGAAGCCGGTCCGGAGTGGACAATGAGCGAGGAGGAGGAGAAACAACAGCAACAGGAAAACGCGAATGCCATGACGGGCTTTATGGAGCGATTGACGGGGGGCTCCCTCGCCGACGACGTTCACGAATCGGACCCGGCCGAATTTGAGGACGAGCCTCCCCAGAGTGCGGCGGAAGCTGAAGCCGACTCGGAAGCCGCCAAGATGGACCTGCTGCTGGACAGGATTCAGGCGGGAATGGGACGCGCGGGAAGTGATGAGGCCGATTTCGAGCGCATTATGGAGGAGGAACGGGCACGGTTGCGTCGCGAGCGAGGCGAAGCCGAACCGCCGCCCCCGACACCCGAGGAGGAGGAAGCGCGGGCCGCCTGGATCGAAGAGCTCAACGCCGGCGCGGAGGAAGCCCTTGCCGAGCAGGAATCCGAGTCGTGGAAGAATCCGGAACGCCACCCGTTGGTCGTCGAATGCCACGAGCTCGGCATCCGGCTACATCACGAAGTGGAGAACGCAGGGTGGTTGAAGGGAGTTGAATCGGAGGAGCATCACCTGCACGAGGTGGTCCATGGAGTGATGTTCGCCGGAGCCAAGCTCGCCGGTGCCTTCGGCAGCACACTCCGCAATGAATGGCCACCCGATCCGCTGTTTGCGGGGAACATTCTGGTGCGCCTGAAAAAGGCGCGCGGTCACCTCCGCGACGCGATCACCGGCCTCGATGTCGCCGACACCCAGAACCTCGCGACCGCGGAATGGCGCAACGCCACACTCGCCGAAACCACCTCAATCCGGGATAAAGTCCACGAGCATATTGCTGAAGTCCGAGCGATCTTGAACGATTCGGAATAATCAACCGACGCTTATCCTTTTCGATTCTTGGTTACCAACGTCGTGACGGCTGCTGGCATTTCGCCCGAAAATCCGTTTTCACCTTGCCGTTCGTTGGCACCCCGGATTAAGCCGTTGAGAATCCATGGGCCGATTCTGTCGATATTGCGGACGCGAAAGGCCGAACGAACGGTTTTCCGGAAAGGGGCACCGGCAGGGCATTTGCAAGGATTGCCGGAAAATGCCGAAAGGACTTCGGCGGCAAATCGACCAGGAGGAGGAAATGGCCGGGTTCTTGGACCAGTCGCGAATCAGCGGCAAGAACCAAAAACGCCTCCAGGTATTGCTGGAAGAAGCGGAAACCCCGGAACTGCGCGATCTCGCGGGAGTCCTTCTCGAATTTTCCCGGATCGCATCGAGGAAAAAAGGACGCTGGAAACACCTCCGGCACGCCAACCCCGACCTCATCGACCGCCTGGCACGGGAGTTTCCCGGAATCGCATCTGAGTTTTTCCTGCGCCCCCACGAAGAACACGCTGAATACACCCGACTCCGGGAGTGGGAAGATGAGATGCTCGTGCTCGAACCCGACCCTCCCTACTCCACCCCACATCCGGCACGCGCCGATGACTATCACGACCCTGATGAAGAAGAGATCCCTTTTTGAAGGGGCGAACGCCGTCTCCTGTCACCGATCCGCAACCCTATCGTATTTCCCCAATCCGGCGAAGCCGGGACCAATCAGGAGTTATGTGGGGTGCAGGCTCCCGCGCCGCCGCCGGAAGGTGTGCCTGACGTGGTGGCCGTTGCAAAGGGGCGTGATCGCCACGTCCGCTTTTGGGGCGACCCCAGCCATGCGGGAGCATGGCCCTCCAGATCATCTTGCACGATTTGCGCAGGATGATCGTCGGCCACGCCCTGGCCGAAAAAAATCCCACTGCTCATCGCCAACAAAGTCGAATTCAAACGCGCCCCCAGCCTCGATGTCATCGGCTGGACGTAACCCGGTGTCACCGGTTTCGTTCATCAGAACCCATTCGGCTCATCCTCGGCCTCCGGTGAATTTCTCTCGATGATCGCCGCGAGTGGGTCGGGTGCGTTCAGCACCTCTTCGGGCGGTCCCAAGAGGTGCCGGCACGCCTCGCGTCGCTTTCGAACTTCCGCGTTTTCTCCCTCCACCGCCGGTTCGGGATCTTTCACCCGTTGGAGGTGCTCGTGCCAGCGCTTCAAGTCGTGGTAAAGCGCGTTATACTTCCGCCGCCACCGGGCGGCCTCGCGCTGATTCTCGTCCAGCCAGCCGATGAGGTCGAGGCGGTCCACAGCGGCAAGCCGCTTCTCGGCCTTTTCCAGGTCCTGCTCGACTCCCGCCAGAATCGAATGCCAGATCACCAGGTATAGGGGGGACTCACCCGAACGATCCGCATTGGAGCAGGTCGAACACCAAAGCGTTTCCTTGACAATCCCGGTCACTACCGGACTCGCCGTCACCAGCGATCCGACCGAGTAATGCCGCATCGTCTCACCAAATTCGTGCGTCTGCACTTCGCTGATCGCCTCACCACAACCCGGACACGCCAACGGCGTTTTCAAATAGATGGTATCAAACATCCCCATAATGTACCTCCTTTACCAATATTCGGCGTTCCGTAGACATACACGGATTGCGCCGTTGTGCCGGCCACGACGTTTCGCTGGAATAATGAAAGATTGTCACCACAACGTCCATCCCGTCCAGTCGGCTGAACGGAAGTTTTGTAAGAGACTACCCCGGCGAAGCTTTGAAAGTGCATTCTTACGGCCTCAGAACAAGTGAACCTTTCATCATGGACGGACCGAGCTCAACTCCAGGATCCGCTTCCACATAATCTTCCATTCCGAGCCGCTCTGTGAGGATGGCGATACAATCGCCTTTGGACCATTGGGAGGGATACCGGATCGCATCAAATCGCTTAGAATCAAACACGGCTTGGCCAAGGACCCAGGTCAGGGGATACTTTTGGTAGAATTCAAAATGGCCACGCCATTCACTTTGAATCTCCTGAAGGTTCGTTTCAAGATGAGACCTTACCTTCGGATCACTGAGGTTGAGCACGCCGCACAACTTCACTTGAGCGATAAGTTGGACCGTACTTGAAATGCGCTTCCCTTCCCTCAATTCCTGAAAGTTCTGTCGATTATATTCCGCCCACGCACAATCCCGGCCCACAGAAAAATAAAGGACGGCTGCACCGTTTATCGACGTAAACCGAGTTCCTCTGGCAAGCGACCCGCGGTCAAACAGCAACTCGCGGGGAGCCTTTGCCTCATAGCTTCGCAAATGGACATACCGGACCAATTTTCCATCAAACACCTCCTTCGAAACCTCGCTGAGGACTTTCTTAATCTCCGATTCCTTTACCATCAGCCGGGAACACCTGTTAGCGCATCATCGACCAATCCCGCAACGACTTCCGGACGACCGCGTTTAATCAAATCGATGGGGGCCAGGTTTTTGCCTTCAGCCTTCACGAGATCCCGAGACGGCGTATTCAGCCATTTTCGAAACCGGCCTTCATCGCTCCCCAAAAACACCTGAGCCCGCGCGATCTCCTCATACGGATGCAGCTTTTCCTGCAGCCGCTTTGAATCCGGAGTTTTGTCCACGGTTTGCGGCCGCTCCTCCAATGCCGTCGCCAACTCCCTAAGCGACAGGCCGAAAAAATGTGCGATCCTTTTCGCATCCAACCGTCCCTTTTCACTCCGCAAATGATCGGCCACTCCCCAGTAATGCAAACGTTTCCCCTCCTGGTGCTCGCGCAATCGCGACTGGACCCCTATGGCTTTGCCTCGCTGCTCAACCGTCGCATAAGCCGCCGTCGGTTCTTGCGCCACCCGATGCTCCTCGGAAGACGTTTGCTCGGAAGCCATTTCACGGAAGATCTCTGTAAAAGGTTCCACCCACTGGTGGCGGGCCTCTCCTCGACGATCTGTCAGCAGGACGTGCCAGCGATGGCCAAGCGGGGATTCTCGGAAACGACGCTGAAATTCCAGTAGTTCCACGGTTTCCGGGGTTACGAGTGTGACGAGCGACGCCTCATGACAAGAAATCAAACGCGGGAGAATCTCGTCGAGCTCGACAAGGGCCTTCTCTTTCGGAGGCAATTTTACCAGCCAAATCGTTGGCCCCTTCTTTCGCCAGTTCGTTTTCAATGCCCGAACCGCTCGAAAATCCAATTTCGCCCCCCCGTATGCGGAAGCAATGTTCGCTGCCGATCTGATCAAGTTCTCAACCTGCTCCTGCTCCGGAATCGAAAGGTTCAAAGCCCGCACCGACGGTTCCAGTTGAAATTCTCCCATACTCTCATCCTACGCAATATCCACTTTATTTCAACTCCAAATCCACTTTTTTTTGACCCTTTCCTTAGGTGTCGCTCGACCGGTTCGGTCCACTAACAGTCCCCCAATTTCCCTTGCCCCCAACAGCATCGGCACTGAGTGCACCCCGGGAATCTTCAGACGCTCCGAATCAAAGCGAAACGACAATGAGATCCCGGAACGTCTTGAAATCCGCCGGGGTCGCCGTCACGAGCCGGGTTAGGCCGTGGGCGGACATAGTGGCGGCGATGTTGGCGTCGTGAATCCGCTTCCCACGCAGCCGGTGCTTTCGGATGAGCTCCCGAAGGCTCAGAACTCCTTACCCCTGTGAAGTCGCGGTGACACCATCGACGGGCTCCGGGGCTGGTGAGCTTACGAATTCGTAGCTTACGACCAGTTCGGTACCGGGAAAGACTGTCTCCAATT
>SLTG01000032.1 GCA_007130045.1 Opitutales bacterium | reverse complement strand
GCGACGGCGGCGATTCAGCCGGGCGGCTCGAAGCGTGACGACGAGGTGATCGCCGCGGCGAACGAGCGTGACGTGGCGATGGTGTTCACCGGCAAGCGCCACTTCCGGCACTGAGTCAGTAGTCGACGCGGCGGGGGTTGTTGAGCCAGGCTTCAAAGACTCGCAGTCCGGATTCGCGGCCGAGTTCGTTCCAGGGTATGGCGCGCTCGGGCCAGGGTTTGCCGATTTCGCTGAGGATGAGCGCGTCGTCGAATCCGGCCCGGGCGGCGTCTTCGGCGCGGCAGGCGAATACGATTCGATCCAGGCGCGCCCAATAAATCGCGGCCAGGCACATGACGACTTCCGCTGTGCGGCCTGTGAGTTGCGGTTTCGGTTCGAGGATCTCACCCTGGTGGATGCGTGTCACCTGATTCCGTTCTGCGAGAGCTTCAACGACCATCCGACCAACGGCATCAGTTTGTGCAAGAACCACCACTGGGCGCTCGACCGGCACTTGATCGCTCCGGCCGACGACGCGGGACGGCTGGTCTGGCACCCGTCGCCGCTGCTGGATGATCGTATTGAGGGCCAGGGGGAATTGGTCCGGCTCGACGGCAAACACGTCATCCTGCCCCGGGAACGGAAGTTTCATCCGGCGGAAGGAGCGGTTGCGTGGCGAGTCGCGCGATTGCTGGGGTGAGGGGAAGGGGGAAGTTAAAAGTTGAAAGTTAAAAGGTTGAAGTTGGGGAACCGGAGAGCGGGTGAATTTTTCAGGTGACGCCGTTCTTCGTGGACGATTATTCGGCTTGCTGAAACGGGGTTTTCGGATTATAGATTTGGTATGTTGAAAGAAGAAATTGGCAAGTTATCCGCTTCCGAGAAGTTGCTTCTGGTCAACGACCTGTGGGATGAGCTGGCGGAGGTCCAGGAGGAGATTCCGCTTACGGATGAACAGAAGGCTCTTTTGGACGAACGTTATCGGGCATTTCTGGAGAATCCGGATGAAGGAGAACCCTGGGGGGTTGTCCAGGAGCGTATCCGGAAGATGCTTTGAGGTATTCTGTCACCATTCGTTCCGACGCCCAACGGGACATTGCCTCAGTTGCCCTGTGGTACGAGCGTCAGCAACCAGGAATCGGAAACTGCTTTTTGGTGTGTGTGGATGCCGCCCTTGAGGCCGTGAAGCGCTCTCCGTTGGGTTACCGGAAATCGCATGGGGAGTTTCGGCGCATACTGGTCCGGAAGTTTCCCGTTGGCATCTTTTACCTGATTCATCGAGAGCAGGTGGTGGTTGCCGCCGTAATCGACTTGCGCAGGAACCCGGCCGCGATTGAAGAACGACTTCGTTAGGCCCATTTGTGGGCGTCAGCGGCGAATGATTCGTTGCCGTTCACCCCAGTCGGAGCGCCACGGGATCGCGGCGGTTGTCCCAGATGCGCACGATCTGGACAAGGCTTCGATCCTCGTCGACTCTATAAAAAAGCAGGTAATGGCGGTGTGGAACCTTTCGGATCCCTTTCCGGCTTCGTACCGGTGCGCCACGGTGAGGCAGGTTCGACAATGACAGGGCAATATTAACGAGCTCATCACCGATCCGAATGGCCGCTTCCTGATTCTTACGGGCCAGAAAGCGAACCGAGCGCTCCGGATCTTTCTCAGCCAGGTCGGAAAACTCTACCCGACAGCCCACTGACGCACCTTGCGTTGCACGTCCTCGACAGACGTCCGCGGATTTTCGTCCAGCGAACGAACTCCCTCATCGATAGCCGCCAACATTTCGGGAGTCTCTTCCGCGTGTTGCCATAACCAGCGAAAAACCTCCTGCCGATCTTCGGCAGACAGGCCTTCGATCTCGGTTATGATTTCGCGAACCTTCACGGTCATACCCTCAATTTCGGCGAAAGGGATTCCTCTGTCAAGATTCAGACGGTTCCGATCACCGCGGGTCACGGTTAAGGGGGCGGAATCGTCAGGGCGTGGGGCGAGGGGGTGCGCCGGCGACAGGGCGAATGGGCGAGGGGCTGAACCGCCGACCTACATGGCGGAGTCGTGAAACAGTAGCGCCCCGTTCTTCAGACGGCAGGGGGCGGATTGGGAGAGGGATGGGGGGGCGAGGCGATGAGTTCGTTGCAGGCCAGCGTGTTGTTTCGGGCCTGTCGGGAAACGCCTAAGCCACTTCGATCTACCGTCTTAACCGCCATACGCGCTAAAGATCTTCTTCATGGTAGTCGTCCGACTGCGGATCCAGTCCTGGAATGCGTTCGAGTTCCCGGATAAAGTCGGGTATCTGACGCGTAACGATCCCCCAAACAACGGCATCCTCCACATGATCGTATGCGTGGGCGAGAATGTTACGGAATCCAATATTCCCCGGCCAATCCCCGATCGCCTGGAGATCCTCCGGATACTGCCGTTTAATTCGATTCAGCGCTTCACCGATTATCTCAAACTTTCGCTCGATCGCTGATGACAGCAGATCGCTTGAGCGATAATCATCAAACGTCTTGCCATCTGCAAATATGTGTATTGCGCGTGCTGCAGTCAGTGCATCAAAGTAATGCTTCAGGGAAGCTTCATTCATGTAGAATAACAAGATCCCTGGCAATCGAACGCCTCAGAAAGGGGTTCCGCACCATGCGAGGCGTCAATACCTGAATCGGTCGATGGAACCGTTGCGATGCCGCTTCGATAAACCCGAAGTAGCGCTCCGGCATGGATTCGGGAGTGGGCGATTCGAACTCAACGAAAAAATCGATGTCACTGTCACCCGCGTCTTCGTTCCGGGCAACGGAGCCAAAAACGCCAAGGCGCTTGATCTTGAAACGCTGGCACAAATCGCGTGATTCTTCCGCAATCTGGTCTCGTAAGCTCTTCACAAGTGACACTTTGGTCGATTGCGCGAGTTCCCGCAAGTTCAATCGCGTCGAGCGCTGGAGGGAGGCAATGGGTCTGGCTTACGCGCTTAAGCTTTATCCGTTCCGGATTACCTTTACGGTGGTGGTCGATCCGGCGTTTCGCCCAGAGCCCGATGTGGGCGGAATCGTCAAGGGCGGTGGGCGAGCGACGGGGGGCGTGGGGCGAACTGGGGATTCGCTAAACCGGCCAGAAGATGGCGAGCCAGATGGTGGGGTTGGTCGGGTCGGTTCGGGTTTCCCGGTGCCGAACGTGGGCGGCGATGAACAGGTAGTCTTCTGCTGCGAGCGTTGTCTCGCGGCCGTCCTCGAATTGTACGTTGCCGGATCCCTTCAGGACGATGACCCATTCGTGGGACGATTGATCATACCATCCGGACGCCGGAGAGGTGTGGCCCTTGGAAACGATACGCTCGATGCGCACTCCGTCCCGGCTGAGGATCTCTTGGATATTCTCCTGGAACAGGTCTTTCGGCAGAGCGGCGAACAGGTTCCCGTCGGGATGCTGGGATGATGCAGGCTTGGCGTTCATGTTTTACGTGCTCGAGCCATTCTGCCCAAGCCCTTTGCCCTTTCCAAAAGTACCGGTGCCGATCAAGATACTTCCAGTCTGGCAATGGATGCTGGAGGCCTGAAAGGAATCAACGGGGTCAGTCCAAGTTTACGCTTCGAGCCAACGATCATAGAGCCTGGATCCGAACGGCTTTGTATCCGGAAATGTGCCAATTGGTTGAGTCAGGGGCATGGGAAAAGGGGTCCCGATTCGCTCCGCTCATTTCCCTTCGGCGGGATTTCGCGTTGCTCAACAGGGGAAGTTAAAAGTTGGAAGTCAAAAGGTTGAAGCTGGGGAGCGGGCGCGGGGGCGAATGGGCGATCTCGTTTCAGCAAGCTTTCAAAAAACGAGTCTTTACATTTAGACGTCCATTTGTAAATCCTATATATCATGATTGCACGACCTTTCTGGGAGAAGCGCATTCGCGAGGCGTGGGAGCGGGTGCCGATCGTATGGCTCGCGGGGGTACGTCGGGTTGGAAAGACGACGCTCGCGAAGTTCTTTCGCGAAGCCGAGTACCTGAACTGTGATCTGGCCCGCAACCGGGAGCGGTTGTCGGATCCGGAATTCTTCTTTCAGCAATGCGACGCCGGATTGATTGTGCTGGATGAAGTTCATAAGTTGGAGGATCCAAGCGAAGTTCTGAAAATCGCAGCGGATGAATTTCCGGAAAAGCGTATCCTTGCCACTGGTTCTTCGACTTTGGCCGCCACTTCAAAATTCAGAGACAGTTTGACCGGGCGAAAACGCGTCGTCTTTCTGCCCCCGGTGCTGGCATCGGAGTTGAAGGCATTCGGAAAGGCGTCGCTGGAGGATCGCCTTTTGTGGGGCGGTTTGCCGCCGTGCCTTCTCGGCTCCGGCTCCGATCCGGAGTTTTACAGTGAATGGTTCGACTCCTATTTTGCCAGGGATGTCCAGGAATTGTTCCGTGTCGGAAAGCGTACGGAATTTCTGAAGCTCACGGAATTATTGTTGCGCAACAATGGAGGACTGGCGGAGATCACGACACTGGCGAAGCACAGCGGTCTCACTCGCCCCACGGTGATGAACTACCTCGATATACTGGAAATCACCCAGGTGATACACCGCCTGCGCCCGTTCCATAACGGCGGGAAGCGTGAACTTCTCGCCCGGCCCAAAATTTACGGCTTCGACACCGGTTTCGTATGCTACACCCGCGGGTGGTCCGAACTGCGCCCGGAGGACCGTGGAGGCCTTTTGGAGAATCTCGTCCTCGATCTCCTCAAGGCCGCCCTCCCCACGACGCCCCCACTCTACTGGAGGGACAAACAGGACCGTGAAATCGATTTCGTCCTGCCCGGCAAACACGACCACGCGATCGCTGTTGAGTGCAAATGGAGCAGCACAAAGTTCAACCCTTCAAACCTCGAGGTCTTTCGGCGCTATTACCCCAAAGGGGAAAACCTGGTCGTCACCGCGGGACCCGGACACCCGGAGAGGCGGCGTTTCGGTCAAGTTGAGGCAACCGTCGTACCGGTTCATCGGCTGTTGGATTGGATGGACGCACGCAAGAGTTAGGGGTTCTCTGACCCGTTCCGGCAGGTTCCCAACGAAGGAGGCATGGGGTCAGGGTTACCCGCCGTAAGCTTTATACGTTCTGGATTGCCGGCTTTTCGGTCGTCGATCCGGCACTTCGCCAATGGCGGTGGAAAAGTCGGTCTGAAGCGCCGACCTACTGGCGGAGTCGTTAAACAGTAGCGCCGTTCTTCAGACGGCGGCGAGGGGGCGCGGGATGTGGGGGCTTCTGCTGCTTCAGGTTCCGGGACACAGGAGCCAGTTTGCCACTTTTAAGCGGGGAACGCGGCGAAACTCTCCGATCTTGTCCGTGATCAAGGTTAATCCCAGGCAGCGTGCGTGTGCCGCGATGATCAGGTCGTTCGGGCTGATCGGGGTGCCTTTTCGTTCCAGCAATTGACGGATCTCCCCGTAATGTTCGTCGACCGGCGTCTCAAGGGATAGGATCTCCATCGCGGCCAAAATTTTATTCACCTGCTTTGTCAGTTTCGGCGATCGCTTCTTTCGCACCCCAAAGCGGAGCTCCGCCGCGACGATGACATTGATGCAGACCGAATCCTCGCCGGCTTCCGCGATTCGAGAGGCAACACGGCCGCGTGGGTCCCGCACCAGGGAGGAGACAATATTTGTATCGAGAAGAAACCGGGGACGAGCTGCCTTCACAGTTTCACCTCATCCGGCGGGAGAAGACCTTCATCCACATCGGGAAATTCCTCATCCATGGGGGAAAGCTTCTTCAGGACCTCAAGCAGGCCGGGCTTTTTTCGCACGGGTTCGATAAGCAGACGACCGTCGTCCCGGCTGACAATAACTTCTTCTCCCGGCAGTTCGAATTCGCGAGGAATGCGGATTGCCTGATTGCGCCCGTTGCGGAAAAGACGGGCACGCCGCGGAGCGGACTCGGAGGGGTTCCTTAACTTTGGCATAGGCTAAACATAGGCCGACATGGTTTGTCGTCAAACTCGTTTTGCGGATTTTCAGAAGTAAGGGACAAAATCCGGGCGGAAATTCGCGGCTCGCTCACACGCGGTCGATTCCGCCGCCGTCTCTGAAGCGGATGCGACGCTGCTTATAGAGAATGCCGAGGGCCTTCTTAAAGGTTTTCTTGCTGGTGTTGAACGCCTCGCGTATCGACTCCGGCGTACTCGTGTCGTCGAATGAGAGGTGGCCGCCGCCTTTGTCCAGCGCTTCCATCACTTTGCCGGCAATGTCCTTGAGGCTTCCCGAGCCCGCCGGGTCCAGGCTAAGGTCAATCCTGCCGTCGGCGCGGACGGACTGAACATAGCCATCGATCTGCTGCCCCTCCTTCAGCGCGGTGCCCAGGCCGCTGTGATACACAAGTCCGCTGTAACGGCCCTCGACGATGGCGTGGTAGCCGAGCGGCGTCCGGCGGGTAATCAGAAAACACACCTGTTGCTCCGGTGAGTAGCCGGGAGGCGCCTTCTTCAGATACCGGTCGAACCGGGTCGTGGCAATGATGCGGTCGCTACGGTCATCCACTTTGAGGTACACCACCACCCGCTCGCCCGGCTTAACGCGTTGTTCGGGCTGCTCGCGAAAGGGGAGCAGCAGATCCTTGCCCAGGCCCCAGTCGAGAAAAGCCCCAATCTGCCGGTGAACGCTGAGCACCTTGAGCGCGGCAAATTCGCCGACCGTGGCAAATGGCTTTTCAGTCGTCGCGACGAGGCGGTCCTCCGAGTCGGAATAAAGAAAGACCTCGAGCATACTCCCGCATTGAAAATCCCGGGGAGCCCGATTGCCCGGCAGCAAAACCTCGCCGAGATCCCCGGCGTCGAGGTAGTAGCCGCTTCCCGTTTCGCGGACCACCTTGAGCGTGTTGTATTTTCCGATCAAACCCATCCGTCCACCCTGCACGGTATTCGCGCTGGAGGGGAGACTGAAATT
>SLTG01000028.1 GCA_007130045.1 Opitutales bacterium | reverse complement strand
CGGACACCGCTACCCCCGGGGGCGGCGGATCGCCGTCTGCGAGAAAACGTTCCACCTGCTCCAGAGCGCTCCCTACGCCGGCTCGTTTGTGTTCCTGGAACCGCGCGAAGCGGTGCCGCCGGAGGAAGCGCCGCAATTCGATTGCCGGCGAGAGACCCTTCGCCATCCGCGTGAAACGAAGGGTGCCGATTTCCGCGCCACGACAGAGGCGGGAGAATGCTGTTAGTCCGAATGGCGATCGGTTAATGCGGGTGGTCGATAGTGGCATCGGACGTTTTCGTAGCTCCGTGCTTCAGCCGGAGCAATGGTGGTTGCCGCTTGCCACACGGGATCGCCCGCTCAAGCTGGGCGCTACGGGGGATGGCTTTTACTCAAAATCTAGTATCGGTGGACCTCCGAAGCTTAACCGAGCACCATTCACTTTAGCCCCTTTTTTGGTACCGATTTCGCCGGTTTTGGGGATTTGTTGGAATAAATCGGGGGTCGAAAGGTCCAAGGGATTATGGAATTCAAACGACACACCAAAGAAACCGCGCCCGAAGCCTCCGTTCCGGTTCTGGAAGCGACGGAAAAGGCTTTCGGCTTTTCGCTGAACCTGTTTTCCGTCATGGCCGAATCGCCGGTGGCCCTGTCGGCGTACGTCAAGGTCAACGAGCTTTTGCAGGAACATGCCGCGCTGACTCCGCAGGAGCAGCAGGTGGTCATGTTGGCCGTGAGCGAAACCAATAACTGCGAATACTGCATGGCCGCACACAGCACGGTGGCGGAAATGACGAAAGTTCCCGAAGGAGCGATCCAGGCTCTCCGGGCCGGAAAGGAACCGGAGGAGGCCCGTCTGGCCGCGCTGGTCCGTTTCACCAAATCGGCGATCGAGCACCGCGGTTGGATTCCCGAAAGCGAACAGAAGGCTTTCCTGGACGCCGGATTCACGAACCGCCATGTTCTCGACGTGATCAGCGTTCTTGCGCTCAAGACACTGAGCAACTACACCAACCATCTTGCCCAGCCGCCGCTGGATGAGGCGTTCGCGCCCAAGAAGTGGTCCAAGGAAGAGAAAACTTGAACGAAAAGCCGCCGGCCGCTGGTGGAAGCACCTCTTCGCCAGGCGGCCGATTTCTTTTCTTCCGGCTTGTATTTCGCGTCACTGCCATTACAATTTCGGCCAGGATGAAATTGGCGGAATGACCCATTTTTCGGGCTCGATGGAGGGCGGCGAAAGGAGGATATTTCTGTGAGGTTTTTTTCCTGCGTTTGTGGGAATCGGCTTTTTTTCGAAAACGTGCAATGCGTCGGCTGCGGCGCCCGGGCGGGCTTCTGTCCCGTATGCCGGGAAATCACCGCGCTCCACCCTGATGGAGGCGATACTTGGCGTTGCGGCAATCGAGCCTGCGGCGCGCGCCTAAATCTCTGTCGCAACTATTCTGAACACGATGTCTGCAACGCGTGCGTGACCGAGGAGGAAACCGCCGATCCGGCAATGACATTTTGCGCGGCTTGTCGCTGCAATGAAACGATTCCCGACCTTTCGGTCGAAGACAACCGCGCGAAATGGGCGCGCCTCGAGGCGGCCAAACGGCGTCTCTTCTGCGAACTGAATATGTTGAACCTCGACTTCGGATCGGCCGCCGACGGTTGCGCGTTTCCGCTTTCTTTTGATTTCAAAGCCGACCGGTCCTCCGGCTCGGGAGGATTCCGTGAGATGGACGAAGGCGAAGTGGTTTACACGGGCCACGACTCCGGGAAGATCACGATCAACATCCGCGAAGCCGACGACGCCGAGCGGGAGAAGTTGCGCGTGATCCTAGGCGAAAAACATCGAACGCTCATTGGCCATTTCCGCCACGAAATAGCCCATTATTTCTGGGAGAAATGGTTTGGCGGAGCGCCGCCGCCGGAATGCATCCGCCTCTTCGGCGACCCCGGGAATCCTCCCTACCAGGAAGCCCTCGAGCGGTACTACAACAGCGGCCCGCCGCCGGACTGGAACCGGCGCTTCATCAGCACCTACGCAACGATGCACCCGTTCGAAGACTGGGCCGAGACCTTTGCCTTCTACCTCGACATGGAGGCCTCGCTTTTCACCGCCCGCAGTCTGCACCTTCTGGAGGCCGACGTGCCCGCGGATTTCGACACCCGCCTCGACACCATGCAGGAAATGGGCATCCGCCTCAACGAGATGAACCGCACGATGGGGCTGCCCGACCTCGTTCCAGAAATCGTTCCGGCCCCCGCGAGGGAAAAACTGCGGTTCGTCGATCGCTGCGTTCGGGCGAACGGCGCCATTGCCAACGTTCCGGTGGCATGACGCGCATTGACGCCGATCGTTGAACCCGGCTGCGGCAAACCGCCTGCAACCTGACGCGGCAAAAATTCCGCTTCCCTGCGAGGCCGATGCGTCCTGACGTTGTCACGCGTTCCTGATCTTGAGCGGGATTGCGCCAATTGCGGGCCGGACCGGACGTTTCCGGGCTATTGGAATCGCCGTTGATAGCGCTTTTCCATTTCATTCAGATCGACCCGAAGCAGGCAGTAAATCGCGTTGCCGAACGAGGGTTCGACATGAAAGGCGAGGTAGCGGGCGCCGAGGGAGCAGTAGTAGCGAATGAGGGGAGGAATGGAGCGATGGCCGTTTTCAATTTCCTCTATGATTGGCCGCAGGGCGTCGATTTTTTCGTCCGCGAACGCCTCGGTGACGAGGCGATGGTAGCGCGTTTCGGGTTGAAAGGTGTGTGCCGGATGCACCAGGCGGCGCAGCGCGGCGTCATCGGAATAGTGCCGGTCCAGGAAATCGACCAGAATGGCCCGGCTCGCCGGATGAAAGAGGTTCGAGATCGTCACGCACCCGTAATAGGTTCGGCAGTTTCTTTGTGCGGCGGCCGCCGTCAGGCCCTTCCACAGGCAGGCCAACGCTCGTCCGTCCCGCTGCCGTGCGGGAATCACGAATGAGCGGCTCAATTCGGCGCCGGGACCGATGCGGCGATAGAAGGTCTTGGGCAAACGGAAAAGCGGTTGCAGGTAGAGTGCTTCCGCGCCTCGTTCGGCGCGGATCTCTTGTTCGAAGCCGAGACGGTAAGCGCCGGCGAGCAGATTCCGTTCCTGGTCCCAGAGGATCAGATGATGGTAGTAATCGTCTTCCTCTGACAGGTCGATTTCGCGCCCCGTTCCTTGCCCGGCGGCTTGGAAGGTGATCTCGCGCCGGCGACCGATCTCCTCGAGCAGCGCGCGCGATTCGTCGCCGCGAAACAACAGAACGGCATACGGCCCTCGAGCGAACATCTCCAGGCCGCTGTCGCGCAGGCGTGTTATTTCCTTTTTCAGTCGATTGGTGTTTCCGGAAGGTTGGTGGCTGCCGGAATCCTCTGTCGGAACGGAGGGCGGAGGCGCGGGCTCGGCCAACGCGCGGTCGGCGGCCAAATAACAGTGCGCGCGGAGCCGTTGCGACGGATGCGAACCGCGTTCCAGAGCTTCGGCTTGTTCGCGCTCCCAGACTCCGGCCAACCGGAGCTTGAGGCGCCGGCAATGCGGGTGGGTCATTTCGCGGGCGAGCAGAAGCGCCCGGAGAGAACTCCAGCGATTGGGGATGGTCAGGAAAAGGCGGCTGGCGCGCCCCTCCACGTGCAGACAAACGACCGAAGCACCGGCAATGCGCGCGAGCCGCAGGGGATGGTCCGACCAGGGACGGTCGCACACGGTTCCCAATTCGCGGCTCCGGCCCGAAACGCGTCCGGCGGGAAAGGTCAGTAATGCTCCGCCGCAGCGAAGGTATTTCAGGGCGCCGGCGAACCCGTTGGCGCCGTTTTGATCGCGCTCGCCCGGGTGAAGCGGCTCAACCGGAATCAAACTGTCTTTTAACTCCGGGATCGTTGCCAGTATCCGGTTCGCCAGTACGCGCCAATTATCCGGACGAATCTCCTGCAACAAATCCATCAGCGCGAGGGGTTCGACGGGACCGCAGGGATGGTTGGCGCAGAGGACGAGCGGACCGTCGATTGCGGCGAGCGTCGTTTTGTCCGCGGGTGACAACTCCCAGGATATTCCGAGATGTCGCAGGGCGATTCGCGCGAACTCTGCGGCGGAGCGACAGCGGTCGGGAAGGGCTTGATAGCGGAGTTCGAGTTCGCGAAAGCCGAAGGCGCGTTCCACCAGCGGTTGGATAGGACGGTAGCACGTCCGGGAGACCGGGCCCGGAAGGAAGCGAGCGGTGTCGATCAACGGCATGACGAGATCCTTCCTGGTTGAGCCTGCGGTGGTGCGGGTGTCCTCGTGCGGGGAACCTCGGCGGTGCGGGAGGTTCCGAATCGGCCATCGGCAAGACGCGGGCGGTAAAGCATGCGGACGCGAGACGGGTCGATGTCCACCCGGCACAGGCTCACGGTGCGGGCGTCGTCGCGATCCATCAACACGCCGAACGAGGCTCCAAGGGGAGAGGTCGCAAGGTGGCAGGCTTCAAGATCTTCCGGGGCGGCCGTTCCCCAGTCGCCGATGCGCTCGGCAAACAGCCGATAGCGCTCCCGGCGAACGGCCGTGGCGTTCCAGGCCGAAGTGGTTACCGGAGGAGTGGCGTGCGTCGGAGCGGTGAGCGCGTTGCCATCCCAGGTCCACATGACACAGGCGTTTCCCGGTGCGAACCACAACAGGTGAAAGGGCTTGAAGCGCGAAGAGAAAAGCCGTTCGCGGAGAATGCTCTCGGCTTGTTCTGTTTCTCGGCAGTCGGCAAGATCGACCACCAGGTTTCCCCGGCTGGTCCACGTTTCGGGGTCACCGTCGGAAGCTGTTGGGAACTCCGGGTAGTGATTGAGCAGCGCCGCCGTGCATCCGGCCTCGTTGGCGAAAATCCACGTGCCGCCGGCGGACGGATCGCGGGGAGCGATGAAGCGGACGCCGCTGCGCTCGCTCACCTGCGGCGGCAGACCGTCCGCACGATCGCGGCGTTCGTCGCGATTGAAGAAGAGTGTCAGCCGTTCCGCATCCTCTATCCACGACGCCGTGCACATAGGGTTTTACCTCTGCTGGTTCTTCTTCGATTCGAGAGAGTTTTGATGGTGACGTGTCGATGCGGCCACGCCGAAACCTTCGGGAAAGCGGAGCCCCATCGGTTCGCCCATAACGCGGATCAAGGCGAAATGATGGACGGCGTGATGCACGGCGTACAGGATTTCCCGTTCGATTGAGGAGGTGCAGGACTGGGGAAGCGCCTCGGGGTCATCCGCAAGCGTGTCGTGAACTTCGACGGGCGCGGAATCCGGTTCGAATTCGATTTCGCGAAAGGCGCGGACCATTTCGCGGGTTCGCTGCAGAGCCCGCCGTACCGAGGTTTCGGTCTCCCGGTCGCGGTCACGGCGATGGTATTCCAGGAATCCGCCGGGATGGGCCGCGAGCACGAGCTGAAAATGCTCCAGCACGTGCCGGTAATGACCGCCGATGGTGGCGTTGAACACTTCTGGAACAGCGCGACAGTACTCCGAATCGGAGACCTCATTGAGGAACGTTTCGCCCTGAAGGAGCAGATCCACAGCGGCGTCGAAATAGGAATTTGCGGTGGTCGTGTAGGAATTTTGCATGGTGGCCGGTAATGGGTTGTCGAGGAAATGGGATTGGGAGCATTCGTCGAAACGGCATTACTTCGGGCGCAGAATCGGCTTGTAACGATCAAGATAAGCGAAAAGCAGATACACGTTTAGAACAAATACGATAAGACCTGCCGCGATGCCGGATGGATCCAGGAAAATATGGAAGAGGATGATGTTCAGGCTCAAAGGGGCCAGCAGCACGAGGGCCAAGGGGACGAATAATCCTGCCAGCAGCAAGATGCCGGTAACGACCTCGACGATCGCGATCATCGGCATGATATACCCGGTCTCCATAAACGCCCCCATCAACGCTCCGGCGGCTTCCGGCATTTCCGGCATCGGCATGAACTGGAGGAATTTATTCAGTCCGAAGACTAACAGAATCAATCCGAGAACAATGCGTGCGCCGATATCGATTTTCTTCTTCATGCAGAGGAAACGACGTATCAAGGACAGATTTATTCCCGGGAGAATGCTCCGGGAAGCTTGAACCTGAACGATTGACCGAATTGTGTTCCCGCTAAGGCTTTGCGGATCTTCGCCTTGATTGCTTCCTCGTCGTCGTCGCGGGTCAGCCGCTCGACGACTTCGTTGTTGCGCCTGTCGATCACAAGGAAGAAGAACCGCACGGCGTCCGTCCGTTTCCAACCGTCCGTTCCCAATCGTCACGGGATTCGAAGAATCATAATATTTGACGATCCGTCGGGGGCGGGAAGTGCCCTATATTCACTGCTACCGGCATCGGGGAATGCATTGTTTTTCTTCGAACCGCAAATTCAGTATGGAATCAATTGCTATTCTGCTTATAATGTTGTGGTTCGCGAACGTACGCATGGCAGTAATTCTTTATTGCTCATTCTCTAGAAAAACGACTCAGCATGAACGCCACTGTTCTTGGGTTCCATCTCGCCCGTCGGGCGGGGCTTCTCGCTTCCGCCTGCTTGTTCGTTTTACCGACCGCTCGGGCTGACCTTCCGTCCTGGTTTGCCCATTACGATTTGCCCGGAGCCATCCAGAACTCCAATCAATTCACAGAATTTCACAGTGATGACTTCAGCCGCGGGTTCGTCTGGTCGAGCACGTTGATGCGGATCAGCGGCTTCAGCGGGGTCAACATGCCGTCCACGGTTGTTTTCGACAACGAGGGAGCTCTCGAATGGGCGGCATTTCTGGAGTTGCCATCCGGAGGATCCGGTCGGCTGTTTCCGCTTGAGGATCTTCACAGCGTCTTCGCGGGGTACCGGATTCTGGAAAGCGTTACGGAAAGGCAAGGTTTCGTGGGAGTTCTCGACGGCGCGACCCTGGAACAGCGTTTCGGATTCACATTTCCGTTTCAAACGTTTCTGAACATCAGT
>SLTG01000091.1 GCA_007130045.1 Opitutales bacterium | reverse complement strand
GCGGTGATCGGGACGAAGCTGTACGTGGAAGGGGTGATTAAAGGCAACGCGGATTATTTCGGAAGCGGCAGGAAAAGCGGAGCCAGCCGAATGCGGGCGCAGGCGTTGAAGGATCTTTACAGCGCGCGTTATTTGCAGATCGATGTGTTCGGGTGAGCGAACTCTTGGTGCAGTAAACGCCGCAGCAGGCGCATTGGAAGCCGAAGACTTCACAAAATCGGAATATCATTATGGATTTCTCAAACTCCGGGCTTATGGAATACAGAATGAGTTTGCGAATGCGGCAGCGTTTCTTCCCTCAAAATCGCGTAGAGGAAGCGAAGAATTTGGCCGTCTCGATCGAAGTCAGCTAGCTTTTGACAACGAAGGGAGTTTTTCCTGTTTCTAAAACCCCGCGCGTTCCTGTGAAGAGATTTGTCGCCTTGGGGACGATCCTTTGGATTTGTGGTTGTCGAACCCTTTTGGGTCAGGAATCATTTCCGGCACTGTGACGATTATTGCATCATTCCGTAGGATCTTCCGCCTTCGAGTTGGCCGGTATGGATTTCTGTTCGGGGTGATTTTTGCGCTCGGACTTGCCTGGATCGTTCCGGAACCCGGGGCGGATGGGGGATGGCTGAGAGCAGAGCATACGACCCGGTTGGCGGTTGTGGCCATTTTTCTCATTCAAGGAATGATCCTGCCAACCGATGCATTGCGAAGCGGTTTCTTGCAGTGGCGACTCCACGTTTTCGTCCATACTTTTCTCTTTTTGTTGTTCCCACTGATGGCACTGTTGGTTGATTTTGTTTTCGGGCAAACTGCGGGATGGCTCGATCCCGATGTCAGGGTTGGATTGCTGTTTCTGGCTATCTTGCCAACGACAATATCGACGTCTGTTGTGTTCACTGCACAATCAGGCGGCAATACAGCCGGAGCATTGTTCAATGCAACGGTTTCAAATATTTTGGCGGTGCTAATCGTGCCGCTTTGGGTTCTCTGGGCGACCGGTTACCGCAGTGAGGAGCACTCAATATTACCATTGATCGCGGAGATCGCGACCCTCGTTCTGTTGCCGCTCGGGCTTGGACAGGGAACCCGATTCCTACTGAAAACCTGGGCGGATAAAAATTCAAAACGCCTGCGGACGGCGACGAACATCGCGATCCTTTTTATCATCTATGCGGCGTTTGCGCGTTCAATGGACTCCGCGTTCTGGACGCAGGAGCAAGGGCGGGCGTTGGCGGTGGTGTGCGTGATTACGACAGTCTATTTTTTGATCATCCATGGTCTCGTCTGGCGTGCAACATCCTTGCTTGGATTCGACTGCGGAGACAGACTGGCGGCTTTTTTCTCGGCTCCACAGAAATCTCTAGCGATGGGCGTGCCTATGGCTCAGTTGATATTTGCGGACCGCATCGAGATTGGAATGATCCTTCTCCCGCTAATGCTTTACCATACGCTTCAACTCCTCCAGGGGGGTTTCCTGGTCGGCCGGTGGAGGGATGGCTCCGACAGAACGCCGCCTTCGCCTTCGCGGTCATAATCCCGTGGAGGCACCGGGAGCCGGCGGGCATTTGGAGGCGATCACGGAATTGGCTGGAGATTGCTTGAAGTCATAACGGCAAACGGTCGTGGGCCTCCACGCGAAACGCGAAAATGAACAGACCGACCGTTACCAGACAAAGCGTTGCGGAGATGAGAAAAAGCAGAATCAGGCTGCTTTGTGCGAGGTGCCCGGCGAGCACGCTGCCGCCGATCCGGGAGCCGCCGACCACCGTCATGATGTAAATCCCCTGAATCGAATTCCGGTAACGATCCTCCGCCTGCCGATTGAGGTACATGACCGGGACGATGACCAGCCCGATGACGATCAGTCCGTGCAGGATCTGACCCGCAATGGCGATTCCTGCGGTTGGAAAGAGTGCGAGCAGTGCCATTCGTACCGCCATGCACACGATCCCGGTGACGATAAGTTTGCGCAGCCCGAATGCCTCGATCATCTTTCCGAGCGCAAGAACGAAGACTATCTCAATGGCGACACCGAGGTTGAAAACCAGTCCGATCCATTTTCGGTCGAGCCCGACTACTTCGGTGAGATATAACGGATAGAAGGCGAAATAGGCCGTCGAGGCAATATGGGCGAGGGCCATGCCGATGCAGAACACAAGGACGTTCACTCGAAGAAGAGCCCGCACGGCCGACAGTGAGGGGAGATTCCGAATGGGGTTCGCGGAGGAATCCTCGGAGACCGGCATCGCCTTTCGAGGGTCGGGAATGAACCACGTGTTGAGCAACCCGAGCAAAGCGAAGAAAAACGCCGTAAACAGGATGACCGCCGTCGTCGTCCCGGTCTGAAGCAGCATGTAGATAATCAGGCTGGGTATGATGAATCCGACGGTTCCCCAAACGCGAATGCGGTGGTAGGGAACCTGATGCGCCCCGGCGTCCTCACGCTTTCGCTGAATCGAGAAATTCATTCCGTCCTGGAGCGGAATCATCGTGACAAACGCGAGGCTGTGCAGGCTGAAAAGCAGCAGGGTCGGCCAGAATCCCTCGAAAAAGGCCATAAGGAAGAGAAAGGAGCCCGACAGCACGAAGGTGAGTCCGGCGAGACGCCGGGGATCGAGGCGGGTGTCGGCCAGCAGAGTGGCCAAGGCGGGAGTGATCAGAACCGCGAAGCTCGCCGAGCCGATTACGTAGCCGATTTGGGTTTCCGTCAATCCCCGGTCCTCTTTGAAATATACCGAAAGAAAGGGCATGATCGAGCCCATTACGGCGAATGAGAGGAAAAACTGGAGTTTGACGGCGCGCACGAGATGGAGTTCGCGGGTGAAAAAGGGTGGTTATAGCTTTTCTGGACCTGTTTGGAAACCAAGATCTGAAGGCAAGAACCTTTCCCATGGGAACTTCCGGACGAAAAGAGTTAAGGAATGCTTGAACCGATGAGACAATCGGGTGAGGATGGATAGAATCGCCGTTCTTTTTCCGGGCAGCCCGTCGCGATAACACCAGAGATTCCCGGACGAGTTAGAACGTGTCGCCGTCCGATGATCGCATATCTTCGAGATTTATTTAATCGCCACTTTTCCGATCCTCAGGTCATCATTCTGATCCTGCTGCTGGTCGGCGCGACAGCGGTGATCATGTTTTTCGGTAAGATGCTCGCCCCGGTGATCGCGAGCGTCGTTATTGCTTACCTCCTGGACGGGTTGGTGGGTATGCTGCGTGGGAGAGGCGTTCCCGCCTGGCTTTCCGTGCTGTTCGTGTTCGTGCTGTTCCTTGCCGGGCTTTTCTTTACCCTTTTCGCCATGGTGCCCCTGGTTTACCGGGAGACGATCAACCTGCTCGAGGAATTTCCCCAAATGATCGCGGAGCTGGAAGCCTACCTGGTCCGCGAGCTTCCCGAGCGGTTTCCCACGTTTTTCGACGAGGAGCAACTCGAGGAAATGGAGATTTTCGCGAATTTGCTTCCGGAAGCGGAGGGACTGCTGGAAACGGCCCTGTCAATGCCCTTTCAGTTGCTTCCCACGATGATAGCGCTTGTGGTCTATCTCGTTCTGGTGCCGTTGATGGTGCTGTTTTTCCTGAAGGACAAGCACAAGATGCTGGCCTGGTTCCGAACCTACCTTCCGCGCGATCATTCGTTGACCGTCCGGGTGTGGCAGGAAACGAATCGACAGGTCGCGAATTACATTCGCGGTAAATTCTGGGAAATTCTCATCGTGGGTGCGGTGACCTACGTGACGTTTTTCGTTCTCGGGCTAAACTACGCGATGGTCTTGGCCGTGCTGGTCGGAATGTCGGTGCTGATCCCCTATATAGGCGCGATTGTCGTCACCCTCCCGATCGCCCTGGTGGCGTATTTTCAGTTCGGCTGGGGATGGGAATTCGTTTATGTGATGATCGCCTACACGATCATTCAAACGTTGGACGCGAACGTGCTCTTTCCTCTTCTGTTTTCAAAGGTCGTCGACCTCCATCCCGTTGCGATCATTGTCGCCCTGCTGTTCTTCGGCGGAATCTGGGGATTCTGGGGCATCTTTTTTGCGATTCCGCTGGCGACGCTTGTCAAGGCGGTCCTCAGCTCTTGGCCGCGCGCGGCGCGATTGGAAGAGGAGGCGAAACGTGAAGAGGATCGGGCGGAGGCCGCAGCCGCTGCGGTCGAATCGGAGGCTTGAGCGGAACGCGACAGCTGCATGGAGGCGCCTCCATGTTTATTAGCCTGAATTATTCACCGGATTGCGCGAAAAACAATTTAAGGTATTTTCTATGAATTTGTTATGCTTAAGTCGGGTGCGAAACTTTTTTGACGTCCGGTATTTTGCGCAATCCTCTCGCCCACAAGCGCGAATCGCGGCGTTGCGACCCTACAATCCGCTTGGTTACGTACTCAAGTACGTGCCCAATCGGATTCGGGTCGCGCCTTGCGCTTCATCACTTCTGGGCTTCGCGAATAATCCAGGTTAGGGCTTCCTTACTGCGGTTTTCATGATTTATTTACGGTCATTTAAACTGACAGACGAAGCGAAAGGAGTATTGTTAAACATGAAAATCAACGTGGGAATACTGATAATCGCCGCCGGGTTGATGGCTGCCGGGTGTTCGGGCGATGGTCGGGATTATTCGCACATTGTGCCGGAGGCCGTGGGGGCGGTAAACGTTGAGAATCAGAGTGGGAGCACAACAGTCATGATTGACAGAGTTGAAAGGACCGAAGCGGAGTGGCGAGAGATATTGACGCAGGAGCAATACAAGGTCTTGCGCGAGGAGGGGACTGAGCGTCCGTTTTCAAGCAAGTACAACGACAATAAGCGCGAAGGCGTCTACCATTGCGCCGGCTGCGGTCAACCTCTTTTCAGGTCAGACGAAAAATTTGACTCCGGCAGCGGGTGGCCGAGTTTCTGGGCGCCGTACAGCGAGCACAGCGTCGATCTGCGCGAAGATTCGAAGTTTTTCATGCGGCGTATCGAAGTTCACTGCAAACGCTGTGAAGGCCATCTCGGGCACGTCTTCGACGACGGTCCTGCGCCGACCGGTTTGCGCTTCTGCATCAACGGCATCGCGCTGACTTTCAAGGAGAAGAAGTAGCCCGCCCAACGACGCGTGCAGGTAATTCCCTTGCCTCTGAGTCAATGCGCGTTTGCACGGAATGTTTTCCGCATTGTCTGAATCAACCGCTGCTTTCCTCAACCGTCGGGCAGGTGCAGACAAGGTTGCGGTCCCCGTAAACATTGTCCACTCGCCCGACCGGGGGCCAGAATTTGTGTTCCCGTGTCCACGGCGCCGGATACACCGCCTGCTCGCGGGTGTAGGGATGTCCCCATTCGGCCTTGGCGAGGAATGACGCGGTGTGCGGGGAGTTCTTGAGCGGGTTGTCCGCTTTGTCCATCGCGCCCGATTCAATCTCCTTCATCTCGGAGTGAATGGCGATCATCGCGTCGCAGAAACGCTCGAGCTCGGCCTTGGATTCGCTTTCGGTCGGCTCGATCATCATCGTGCCCGGCACCGGCCACGACATGGTCGGCGCGTGAAAGCCGTAGTCCATCAGGCGCTTGGCGGCATCCTCGACCTCGATCCCCGCCCGGTTCTTCCATTCGCGGAAATCGATGATGCACTCGTGCGCGACCAGCCCCTTGTTTCCGCGGTAAAGCACCGGGTATTGTTCCTCGAGCCGTTTGGCGATATAGTTGGCGTTGAGGATGGCGACCTTGGTCGCGTCGGTCAATCCGTCCACGCCCATCATGCGGATGTAGGCCCACGAGATCATCAGGATGCCGGCGCTGCCCCAGGGGGCGGACGCGACCGCTCCCATGCCTTCCTTGCCGCCGGTGGAAACGACAGGGTGGCCGGGAAGGTGCCTGGCAAGGTGTTTGGCGGCGGCGATCGGGCCGACTCCCGGGCCGCCCCCCCCGTGAGGAATGCAGAATGTTTTGTGAAGATTGAGGTGGCAGACGTCCGCGCCGATGGCGCCCGGGCTCGACAGGCCGACCATTGCGTTGAGGTTCGCGCCGTCGAGGTACACCTGTCCGCCGTGTTCGTGGATAATCGAGCAGATCTCGCGTATCCCCGTCTCGAATACACCGTGGGTGGACGGGTAGGTCACCATCAGCGCGGCGAGCTCGCCGGCGTGGGTTTCCGCTTTCGAACGCAGATCGTCCTTGTCGATGTTGCCCTTGGTGTCGCACTGAACGGCGACCACCTTCAGGCCGGCGAGAATGGCGCTGGCGGGGTTGGTGCCGTGGGCGGAGACGGGAATGAGACAGACGTTGCGGTGGCCTTCGCCCCGTTCTTCATGGTACTTGCGGATCGTCTGCAGGCCCGCAAATTCGCCCTGAGAACCGGCGTTGGGCTGGAGAGAGACCGCTTCCAGACCGGTCATTTTCGCGAGCCAGTCTTCGAGTTGCCTGAACAGCAGATGGTAACCCTTTGCGTCCTCGTCCGGCGCGAAGGGATGGAGTTTCGCGAATTCGGGCCAGGTGACCGGCATCATTTCGGCCGTCGCGTTGAGCTTCATGGTACACGATCCCAACGGGGTCATCGACTCCCTAAGCGAATGCTCTTTCGCTTCGAGCCGGCGCATGTATCGGAGCATCTCTGTCTCGGTGTGGTACTTGTTGAAGACCGGATGTCGAAGGAAGCCGGACGTCCGGGTGAACGGCGGGGAATAATCGACGGAAACCTCCGCGGCCATTTCCCGGAGATCGAGCCCGGCATCCTTGCCCCCGTTGAAGATCCCGATGAGATCGGCGAGGTCCTTTTCCCCGGTGGTTTCGTCAAGGGAGATGCCGACGGTATCGGGGCCGAGGGAACGCAGGAGGATGCCTTTGTCCCGGGCGGCCTTCAGGATGCTTGCGCTGTCGCCGCTCCCGATCCGGACCTTGAGCGTGTCGAAGACGGGATCGGAGCCGGTCTTGTGGCCGAGCCCATGAAGCGCTTCGCGCAACACCAGGGTGAGAAGGCGGACGCGTCGCGCGATTTTCTTCAATCCCTCCGGACCGTGGTAAACCGCGTACATCGAGGCCATGACCGCGAGGAGGACCTGGGCCGTGCAGATGTTGCTCGTGGCTTTGTCGCGCCGGATGTGCTGCTCGCGGGTCTGGAGGGACAGCCGCAGGCCGCGGTTGCCTTCGGAGTCGTGGGAGACGCCGATGAGCCGGCCCGGCATTCGGCGCTTGAACTTGTCGAGCGTGGCGAAGTAGGCTGCGTGCGGGCCGCCGAATCCGAGCGGTACCCCGAAGCGCTGAGTGCTGCCGACCGCGATGTCGGCGCCGAACTCCCCGGGAGGACGCAACAGGGTCAGGGAAAGCAGGTCGGCGGCGACCACGGCGAGCGCCCCGGCGTCGTGGGCTTTCCCGATGAACGCCTCGTAATCGAGCACGGCTCCCTCGCCTGTCGGATATTGCAGCAGGACGCCGAATGTGGATTCGCCGGGGTTGAAGGTGTTGTGATCCCCGACCTCGACTTTGATGCCGAGCGGGTAGGCGCGGGTCTCCACGACTGCCACCGTCTGCGGATGGCAGTGTTCGGAGACGAAAAAGACGTTCTTCCCGGACTTGCCTTTGGCGTTAAACGCCAGGGTCATCGCTTCGGCCGCCGCGGAGCCTTCGTCGAGGAGGGACGCGTTGGCGATCTCCATGCCCGTCAGATCGATGACCATCGTCTGGAAATTCAGTAGCGCTTCCAGCCGGCCCTGCGCGAGTTCTGGTTGGTAGGGCGTGTACTGGGTGTACCAGCCCGGATTTTCCAGGATGTTGCGTTGAATAACCGGCGGGGTGACGCAATCGGAGTACCCCATTCCGATGAAGCTCCGGCGAATCCGGTTCTTCGCGGCGATCTCCTTCAATTCGGCAAGCATCTCCTGTTCGCCGGCGCCGGATGGAATTTCCAGCGGTTCCCGGACGCGAATATCGGACGGAACGGCCGTGTCCACAAGCTCGTCCAGCGAGCGGTAGCCGACGAGATCGAGCATCTCTTTGATGTCCGCCTCCCCGGGCCCGATGTGACGGCGCGGAAAGGTGTCGGTCGGAGCGAGCAAATCCGCCCCGTTCCCCCCTTTTCCTCCGTTTCCGGTCGTTGTCTTGTCCTTTTTAGGCTCTTCGACTTTTGGCATCCTGCGAATATAATGGGGTGGATTTTCGAATCAACAGTTTTTCTCTTGGCGGGCGCGAATGACTCCGTCAGAAGGTTTGGCGATGACCAGGAAAGAGCGCGCCGATTACATTCGCCGGAGACTCGATGAGTTGTATCCGGTGGTTCCGATTCCGCTGCGGCATTCCGATCCGTACACCCTGCTGATTGCGGTTCTGCTGTCGGCGCAGTGTACGGATGATCGCGTCAACAAGACCACTCCGTTTCTGTTTGCCCGGGCAGACACCCCTCGCGAAATGGCGGCGCTGCCCCCGCGCGAGATCGAAGACATCATCCGTCCCTGTGGTCTGGCGCCGGCCAAGGCGAAGGCGATTCACCGGTTGTCGGAGTTGCTGCTCGAACGTCACGGAGGCCGGGTGCCGGAGACTTTTGAGGAACTGGAGGCGCTGCCCGGGGTGGGGCACAAGACCGCGTCGGTCGTGATGGTCCAGGCGTTCGGCGTGCCGGCTTTCCCGGTGGACACCCACATACACAGGCTCGCCCAGCGGTGGAAGCTCACCAACGGAAGGAGCGTCCGGCAAACCGAGGAGGACCTGAAGCGCCTGTTCCCGAAAGAGACCTGGAGCTGCCTCCATCTTCAGATAATCTATTACGGGCGCGAGCATTGCACCGCCCGCCGCTGTGACGGCACGGTGTGCGAGATCTGCCGCACCTGCTTCCCCGATCGGAAAAGAGCCGTCAAAACCCAAAAGTAAGCGACGGAGCATGCGTCTTCTGAAAGTAGCGCACGCATCCTGCGTGCGAAATTCGAAATTTTCCCTTCGCGGCGCCCTGAAAAACCCTGGTCTTGCCAAACAAGACATTGCCATCCCGCAAATTCTCCGCAATGCGGTCTTGCGTTGCGGAAGAGACTCGTTTTATTCGTAAATGATCGAGTGGCGCCGCGCCGGCGCCGTCGTTCAGTCCGACGGTCGCTTAGCTCAGTTGGTTAGAGCGCTACCTTCACACGGTAGAAGTCACTGGTTCGAATCCAGTAGCGACCACCGCTTTCTCCCGGGAAGATGGCGACCACGCCATGATAATTGCGGTTCACCCGGAAAGAGGAAACGCGGCACGCTCCTCGAAATCCGGCCAACGCGGGATTTCGGATTGCATGAGCGCCGTACGGCGCTTGAAATGGGATCTGACTCAATCGCGAAAACGACGCGGGTGGGAGCGGCGCCATTGCGTTTTCCCACGACAGCATTGAACCTCAATACCGGCATGAAGGCTTTAGAAAAAATCAGGAAAGCAGGCGAGAACGGCGACCTTCTCGAAGGCGCGGTCCGGAATATGGAGGACTGGCTTGGCGGCGGGTTTCTTCCCGAATGGGCCGAGGCAAGTGTGAACGAGCTGCTCGACAAGGAGGAGTGGGCGGAACTGAACGACCGCTTCTACCAGTACATGGCTTTCGGGACCGGGGGCATGCGCGGACGGACGATCGCGGGCGTCATGACTGCCGCCGAAAAGGGCACGGTCTCCGCGAGCGGCACTCCGGAACATCCCGCTGTGGGCGCGAACGTCCTCAACGATTTCAACGTGATCCGCGCTACGCTCGGCCTCTACCGGTACACCGGAAAATTTCTGTCCCGGGAGGGGCGCTTCGACGTGCCGAAGCTCGTGATCGCGCACGATGTTCGCCATTTCTCACGGCATTTCTGCGAACTGGCCGCATCGACATGGGCCCGCCTGGGAGGCAGGGCGTTCATCTTCGACGGGCCGCGTTCGACGCCGCAGCTCAGTTTTTCCGTGCGTTACCTCGGAGCGACCGCCGGTATCGTGATTACCGCCAGCCACAACCCTCCTCACGACAACGGCTACAAGGTTTACTTCGAAGACGGCGGGCAGGTCGTCGAACCGCATGCCGGGGGAATTATCGAGGAGGTCAACAGTGTCGAGTTGAAGGAGCTTACGCCGTTCCTCGAAAAACAGGACGAAGGCGTGATCACGCTTCCCGAATCGCTCGACGAAGCCTATCACGCGTCGGCGGCCAGGACCGTTCTCGACCCGGACTTGCTCTACCGCGGCGGTCTCAAGGTCGTGTTCAGTCCGATCCATGGCACCGCCGCGGCTGCCACGATTCCGTTGCTGGAAAAGTTCAATGTCGATTACCTGACCGTTGAGGCGCAGATGAAACCGGATCCGGCGTTTTCCACGGTCGAATCCCCCAATCCCGAAAACGCCGAGGCCCTGTCGATGGCGATCGATCTCGCCGAGAAGGAGGGCGCGGACATCGTCGTCGCAACGGACCCCGACGCCGACCGCATGGGTGTGGCCGTGCGCGGTCCGGACGGACCAATGGAATTGCTGACCGGCAATCAGATCGGCTCGCTGCTCGCGGAATACCGGATCGCGCGGTACAAGGATCTGGGGGTTCTCCCGAAAGACGGGAGCGATAGCGCGGCGCTGATCAAAACGTTCGTCACCACGCCCATGCAGGGAGCGATCGCGCGCGGACACGGGTTGAAGGTGATCAATACGCTCACCGGATTCAAATGGATAGGCGATAAGATTCACGGCTACGAAAAAACCTTGAGGAAACGCTTCCTGGAATCCAAGCGGATTGCGATCGACTACGACGCCACTCCGATCCGCAAGCGCGCCGAGATGCTGATGCGCTACAGCACCTTTTACGTCTTCGGCGGCGAAGAAAGTTACGGGTACTTGTCCGGCGACGAGGTCCGCGACAAGGACGGGAACTCGGCCGTACTCATGTTCTGCGAACTCGCCGCTTACGCGAAGACACAAAATAAGACGCTTGTCGAGCTGATGGACGAGCTTTACCGCAAGTACGGTTTTTATTACGAAACCCTCGGACAGATCTACTACGAGGGCGCGGCCGGATCCGAAAAAATCAAGCGAATCCTCGATTCCTACCGCTCGAACCCTCCGTCCAAAATGAATGCCATCGCAGTGAAGCGAATGATCGATTTCGGAAAGGACGAAATCCAGGACGCCGACGGCGCGCCGATCCCGCGCCAGAACTTCTACATCCTCGAACTGGCGAACGGTTACTCCTACGCCGTTCGCGGCAGCGGAACCGAACCGAAGATCAAGTTTTACTTCTTCGCCAATGACAAAGCGGGGGAGGACGGCGACCTCGCGGCGGTGAAGAACGCGACGATACAAAAGATCGACGAGCTGCGCAAGGCCGTCGAAGCGGACGCGGCCGCCAGGGCGGACTGAGTATGCAGTTCCAGATCTATTCCACCGGGCTCTATTCGACATGGATTTATTATCCGTCGTGCAGCACCCTCTTCGATTGCGGTGAGGGGGCGGCGTCGTCGCTGGGAAAACGCGTGTTCGGGATCGACCGGATCTGCCTGACCCACGGCCATACCGATCACATCGCCGGCCTCCCGACGTTTATCAACGCCAGGAACCGCTCCGTCGGCGACCCGTTCCGTCCGCTGACAATCTTTTACCCGGAGGGCGACCGGTACATCCTCGCGATGCGCGAGTTTATCAAGAAGACCCAGGGAAACCGGCTCCGTTATCCCCTGACCTGGGAAGAGATCAATCCCGGCGATTCCATTCCTCTCGCGGAAAACGGCAGGCAGTGCCTGGAGACGTTTCGGACCAACCACAATCCGCGGCTGCTTTCGTTCGGCTACCGCTGGACCGAAAAGCGCAAGCGACTCAAGGAGGAGTTCCGCGACCGGCCGGATATCGGGACAATTCTCCGCGACACGCCGCCCGCTGAGAAAGGCCGCTACGAGGAAACGTACAGCTCGCGGCTATGGACGTACACCGGGGACATGAAGAGTTGCGAGATTGATGAAATCCGCGGCTCCGAGGTCCTCGTGACCGACGCCACATTCCTCGATCCGGAGGACCGGGCGCAGGAGGAGGAACGCCAGAGTCACATGACCATGGAAGAGGCCGTGGAACTGGCCGCCGAGGCCGAGGCGGGCCACCTCTACGCGATCCACCTCTCCGAACGCTATCACCGCGACCGGATCCAGGAAACCGCCGACGCAATGCGCGCCCGCCACCCAGACCTTAAAATCACCGTCGTGTATCCAAGACGCACCTACACGGTAAAATAACGAAGACTTGCCGTGGAGCACGGGTAACAGAACGAACCCCGTATCTCAATACCGTACCGTACAGCTTGTCCGAAGCCTGCATCTCCTGTTAAAGCGTTGCACATGAAACCGAGCGCGCTTCAGCCGTCGCATGGAACCCACAGCAAACAGCGAAACGCCAGAATCATTGACAGCAAAATCATTACTTTGGCTCGGGAAGCTGTGCTCTGTTTTTTTGTTCAAAGGAATCCAGGGCAGGGGATCCTGATCCTTTTTGAGGCAACCTGTAAGGAATGGGGCAGGCGCCCCCAGGTCACGGCTGCGAGAGGCGAAGGACCGCCTGGTGTGGGGACAGGATCGTGAAACCGTGCTTTTTCATGAGCGGGGAAGGGAAGTGCCGGGGATTTCCGGTTACAATGGTCTTTTCCTGGGTGGCCAGGGCGACCGCGAGAAAACGTCCGTCATCGCTGTCGGGCAGGGTTGGAGCATTATCGTTGGTGTAAATATACTTCTCGTCGTCAAGTTTTCGCGTTGTTCCGGATATTGAGAATCAATCTCTGAATTCTGTTCTCCCGGCTGTAAGAATCAATTTCTTCCATTCCGTGTATTCCGAGGAATCCGTGGTTAAATATATATTCTGTCGAACCGAGTCGATCCGGGGATCGGAAAGTCGCAAGCCGCCCCTGTGTCCACACGCAGGTCTACGAAGAGGGGACCATCTGGTGGCGAACCACGCCAAGTGATTCGGCCTTCCCCTGAATATGCGGCCAATCTGCCCGGCCCTCGGATGGCAAATTTTTTTTCAAATAATTAAAATTTTCCATTGACACTCACGCGACCCATTGTACTGGTTCCTCTTAACAAATATCTCATCAGCCTCACCCTTTGCTGTCGTTCGACTGTCGAACTTCCCCTTGAATCTTCGGGATACCGAAGAAACAGCGATTACTCCCTGAATTCCCGGAATACGATGAAACCCACTTGCATGAAAAACCCTGATCTCGAAGATTGGCCGCGAACCCATAGGTGCGGTTCGCGCACTGCATGTATTCCGCCGATCAACCCATTCGCCTATCCGATCGCTTTCGTAGTCTCCCTGTTCTTTTCCTTTCCGTTGCTCATACAGGCCTCGGAGGCGGAGGCTGCGGACTTGTGGCACGTTATTTCAGGAAAGGTTTCCCGCGTAGAGCTTATTTCCGGCGAGGAGTTTCTCCGGTTGCACGCGGGGACACCGCCGGCGGAGATCGTGCGCTTTCTTTCAGATGCGGAGTATCGAAGCGACACAGTCACGGTAACCTTCTCGATTCTGCCGTCGGCGGACTTTTCTTCCGAGCCGTTGAGCTCGTTAAACGTGCTCGGCGCGCGAATGGGCTTCGTCGCTGAGGATCAACATGCCCGGATTTACGCTCTGGACGGCGAAGAGACCGTTGCCATCCCGTTTCGCTTTGGAATCTTTCCCGACGGCGAGGCGGAGGATTGGATTGAGGTTATGGTCACTGTGTTTGCGGTCCGTGAGAGATGGCAAGTTTCAGTGAATGGCGTTGCGTTCGAACGTGAGATGAAAGTCGATCCGAAAGCCGCGCAGGCAGGTGTCGTGCAGCTCATTGGGCATGACAGCGGCGATGTCTATCTCGGAGGATTTGATGTTCCCAATGGGAATGACGATTCCGCTTTGGCAGACGATGACTATGACGATACCGATTCCTATAGCGATTCAACGGTTGCCACAAAAGATCCGGACTCCGTTGAGGCCGAGACAACAGAAGACGGGTCATCCCGTGACAACCGCAGGGAACTCAGATCGCGTCCGCATGGAAACGCCCGAACAATCTTTGTTTGCGGCGATTCCGGCAGCGACGCCAATGACGGATTTACACCCAGGGCAGCGAAAGCGACCATAGACGGCGGCGTCGCCGCTGTGGCCGACGGCGGCACTGTGATAATCCTTCCCCATTCGCCGGGATATACGGCGGGCAGAATCGATACCGAAGGAAAGAGCGTCAGACTGCGGGCGACCGGTCCTGTAAGAATCAGGTAGGGGATTGCTCCGGCTATCTTCCGTGCCTTCCGCGTATTCCATGGTACCTCGTTTTTCATGAAACTCAGATCCAACCCAAATCAAACGACAAAGATGAAATCCCTGATTAACCCAAA
This sequence comes from Opitutales bacterium, assembly GCA_007130045.1. GTDB lineage: Bacteria > Verrucomicrobiota > Verrucomicrobiia > Opitutales > T3Sed10-336 > PXDC01. The sequence continues at coordinate 8,318 of SLTG01000091.1, read as the reverse complement.
AGCTTACCCTCCGCCCCGTAAAACGAATTTCCCCTGCAAGGCAATTCTCGCAACGCTGGCAATCAGCGCGTTCACAACCGGTTCGGCCGATGCAAGACCGATTTTTCTTAATAACCTTGAGGTTGATGGCAACCTTTCCGTGATCGAAGACGAGGAAAGACTCGACGGCGTGGTCTTTTACGGAACGTTTGACGGATCCTCCTCGATTCCGGAAACCGGTCCCGGCACTCGATTCATGTGGTATCCAAGAAAGGCGGCCCTTCGCGCCGGACACGTGACCGGAACCCAATGGGATGATCCCGGTATCGGGGACTATTCGATCGCGTTGGGTCACAATTCCGTGGCTTCGGGGGAATCCTCGATTGCAATCGGTCCGTCCAGTTCCGCGAGTGGCATTTCCTCGATCGCGCTTGGACGGCACCTTTCGAATTCCGTCTATTCCTCCCTCGTTGTCGGTCAGTACAACGAGATTATCGCAGGAAGCGGGAGTACTTGGGAACCTGCCGATCCGTTGTTTGTGATCGGGAACGGCGATCCGAGCGGCGAACCAAGCAACGCCTTGATTGTCAGAAAGAGCGGAAATACCGAACTCTACGGTATGCTTAATGTTGACGGAAATATTGAAGCAGGAGGCCGGGTAAGGGCGCACGACCGGATTTCTTCTGAAGTTACAGATGGAGAGAATCTCGTCACAATCTTCGCGGCGAATAATGATGGGGCCGATGCGGAAGGGACCGGCGTTCGAGTCGCCTTATCCAACTCAGTGTCAGGATTGGAGACGGTGGTTCAGGGAGGCACCATCGACGCGATTCGTCAGGCGGATGGTTCGAATGATCTGATACTTTCCAGTGCGACGGGCAGCGTCTTGAATGAGATCATTCGATTGAGGGGAGCGGACCGGAGTGCGGTCATCCACGGCGACGCCGAGATAAACGGAGATGTCACAATGTCCGGAGAAGTGACCATCGCCCACGTTCCGCCGCAAGGCGGCATTATGATGGGTGATTTCGGATTTTCCGACTGAGAAGTGCGGTGAGACGATTGTAAACCTCGAATCTATTCGGCATGCCAAATCGCATTCTTTGCTTGCTTGTTTTAGCTTTTCTGGCTGCCCCATTTCTGAAGGCATCCATGCCGGGGTGGTGGGGAGACCCGCAGACGCGGATCCTGGATGATCCTGAAAATCCCGTAGACGTTGCGGAAAACTACGCTCCGGTGAATCTTGGTCAACTGAAACACGTCTCACTACAGGCGCAGGCGCACCTCGATCTGAATCTTCCCCGCGGAGCCGGCTTCTCCATCAGTGAGATGTGGCCGGAGGTTTCCATCGAGGAGAATTACGCTCCGATCAACGTCGGCCAGCTCAAGGAGATCGCGAAACCGTTTTACGACCGGTTGATCGATGCCGGATACGACACGCGGCAGAACCTGGTCGATCGCGGTTATCCCGCGGATTGGGGATTCGATTATCCATGGGATCCCAGCATTCCCGTGGAAGAGAATTACGCGCCGGCGAATGTCGGGCAACTGAGGATGGTCTTCAGTTTCGATGTAAGCGGCTTTGACGGGGATGACGATTCCGACGAGACCACGATTCCGGAGTGGTGGCAGTTGCAGTATTTCGGGGAGACCGGAATTGATCCGCACGAGGACTTTGACGGAGACGGCCAGTCCAACCTTCAGGAGTATTTGGCCGGTACCGACCCCACCCAACCGGACCATCCGGACGTGACCCTTGTGGTTTTTTGAAATGATAAACGACCCAATAGAACAATGAACCCGAAGATTCAGCTCACAGCAATTTTACTTCTTGCTTCGATTGTCCTTGCCGCTTCCGAACAGCCCCCGCCTAGGGGTGTCGGGCCGGGATTGAGGGTCGTCGAAGACGAGCCGCGGATCCACCGGGTACTGGAGGAAACGCCGGGCGCGGCCGGCTCGAGACGGGTGTTTTCCAGTGGTGTTACGCGTTCCGCTGCCGCGCCGATCGAGTTTAGTGCCGAAATGCCGGATGGTATGCACGGATTGGAAGTGAGGGAGATCCGTCAGATTCCCTTCAGCGAGATTCCATCGAAACCCGAACCCAAAGGACGAATCGACCTGGGCAACCCCGCCCTCGATGATGTTCGTGTCGCTCCGGGAATATCCCTCGAGTCGCGCGATTGATACCAAAACCCGGAAACTCGAACCCCCTTCGCTTCGATTGATGTACAAATTCCCGATACTCCTGCTCGCCCTGATTTTGCCGCATTCGATTCTGACTGCACGCGAACACCTCGAGATTCCGGATATCGAATCCGCTCAGCGCGCCCTGCAGGAGCGTTACATCCGCTTCTATGAGATCGCCGACGGCCTTGGGTTGGATATGAGCGGGATCGATCCCCACATTACGTTTCCGAATCGGGCGTACGACGGGCGAAATCCCGGTTTGTTCCCGGAGGACTGCTTCTACGAACGGGATATTATCGATGAGGAAACCGGTGCCGTGAATACGAATGTCGTCGTCAGTCTCGTTGCCGACCTTGCGAACCAGTTGGTGACCGATTGGAGTCGGTGGCTTCAGCCGTCCTGGCACGCGCGTATGGAAGGAAAGGATGCCATTGACGGAAAAACAGCGGTTCTGTCGCAGCCGGTTTATCCCGATACGACTATTCACGCGGGAAACTACCTGGAGTTCTTCGACGTGGTGACTTCGACGCTGGATCGAATGGTAGCGATCCATTTCCAGGTGGACACGACCGACCTCGCCGGCGACCCGAACGGAACTCCCTGGTACCGGATCGGAGAAGCGTCGGAACCGGATTGCGTTGAAGCAATGGACGAGGCGCTGTCGAGCTTCCTTTCGGATACTCCGACGCCTCAGTCCGCGCCGGGTGTGATCATCAACCTCGAGCAGATGCAGTACAGTGTTTACGATGCGGACGAGGACGAATACGAAACGTTGATCTATTCCACCGAAGGAACGTTCTTCGTCGAGTATCCCGCCTTTCAGGGGTCGGCGCGTGTTTACGGGCGACTCTACGATACGTCGGAAGTCAATCACGGCCAAAGCTCGACGCTCGGCCTGCCCTCAGGGGCTCCGCACGATGAATATGACGAGTGGTTTCTGTTGGACGTGTTTCCGATGGACCTTGCGGGCACGTATGTTTCGGAACCATTCGCCGCGCACGATGAGCATTCCTTCGAGGTCCAATGTCCGTCACTGGCGGGCTTTGCCAACGGCGAGTTTTTCGGATGGGGAATCGCCGGACGGCTCGTCGTTAGTCCCGATTTTCAGCACCACCCGTCGTCGGCGTTGATCGCGTGCTCCGATGCCTGCGGTGAGTGTCGTGGTGTCGCGGGGGCGTGCTCTGAATTGAAGTTTGGAAGTATTGATTTCCGAATGGGCATTGGAAGGTCCGCGGAAGGCGATCTGGGTGCATTGCAGCTCCACGCGCAGACCATCAACGCGCTGTCGGCGTCGCCGCTAGATTTGAAAATCCATCTGAATCATGATGACGCGAATGTTCTCCGTGACGGCGAGTACGAGAACGTGATCCGGCAGATTGTTTCGGACCAGGTCCTGGTGGACGTGGAGATCGTCGAGCCGTATCGGAAATACGCCGTGCGCCACTACGCGATCGATGAGGCGGGCGCCGTGGTGGACGGGTTTCATCAGCCGAATCCGGACGAAGCCTTTAAAAGCGTGATCGTCGAGAATCCGCACCCGCCCCAGTACCAGGCTACGGCAGGTACGGACCTGGATAGCAACCCCTTCTTCCTGAATGCGCCCGGCCACGGGATTCCGGTCGGCACTTTGTTCAATGCTTTTGTCGACAGCACCGGTCCGATCCTCCCCGAGTTCTGGGTGAACGGACCCTTGGAAAGGAGCGAGATTTACGTCTTATTCGCGTACGATCCGGATCACCTCACGATGATGTGGTGGGATGATGTGAATCAGTGGTGGGATTTCGACCAGATGGTCGAGGCGGACGACTCCCGGACGCATTCAATCCAGTCGCCCCAGCCGTTCGGAACGTTGCATATCACGGAGAGCACCACGACGCACACCCGGACGATCGAGTATTCGTCGCTGGCAGGCAGCCCCGCGGCGGACAACACGATCACGATGTCCGATGTGATGGAGAACAAGCAACGGAACCACACGCGGGAACGGGTGTTTGACAGTGAAGATTCGAGCCTGTTCACGGACACCGTGACCGAGACCGATGGAAACGGCGGGGTGATCGGCAAGGTGGAAAAGCATTATCGGGTGTATCCATGGAATAACCTCGGGTTTCCTACGCGGCGGCAACAGGCGGAGCTGGTTAAAGAGATCAGGGACCCCGGAGGGGAGGCGCTGACGACCGTATTCGATTATTACGACGATCCCTCTGCCGACGGTCCAAACTTTGGAAGGTTGAAGTCTGTCGAGTATCCCGATGGGTCGTGGGTGGCTTACGAATACGGATCGGATGGACGCACAGCGAAGGTTTTTCGTCCGTTCCTTGACAGCAGCCTGTCGCTGACGTCTGGCGGGAACCGCGTCGAGGAGATCACTCGCGAACCGGTCGCGGACCTGGAAGGGAGTGGTTCCGGCGGGATCGTCGTGACCAGGGTCGAGTCGATCGACGGGCAGGAGATCGCCCGCCGGTACGAGTTGCTCTGGTCGGAGGCGTTCGATGGACTGGCGCGCCGGGCAACGATCGAGGCGACATCGAAAGGTGCCTTGTGGAGCGATCCGAACAACCTGAGAACCGATCGTTGGTTGTTTGCGGAAGGTCCGTTCAACGGAAAGGTGGCGAAGGTGAAGCGCCCGGATCGCACGATGTCATTTCACACGTACACTGTCGATCCGGAGAGCGGCGAAAAGACGACGACCGTTCGCCGGGGTGTTCCCAATGGAAGTGAAGATGATGTGATCGACGGAACGGAGACGGTGACGGTGGTCAATGCACGCGGCGGTCGTGTCAGCAGGGTGGCGAGCGATATCGCGAGCGGGATCGTTCTTGACTCCGCGATCACGATGCCGGGGGATTTCGACGAGCTCGGAAGGCCGCTGGTGACGTTGTTCCACGACGGGACCTTCGAAACACGCGAATACGAGGATTGCTGTGGCATCGTCACAATCACCGACCGTACCGGTGCAACCCGAACCGAGTTTACAGAAATGGACGGCACGCTCACCGCCGTCGAGGACAACGGGATCACTACAAGCTACCTGGAGAGCCACGAGTCGAACGGCCCGGACGGAGTGACCGGCTTTACGCGGTCAACGGTTGTTACCGGGCGCAACGCGGCGGGGAGCATCACAACCGGCATTGATACGTTCGATCCTGCCGGACGCCTGATCGCCTCGCTCGATCCCCGGGATAAGGTGGACCGGCTGACGCGCCACTTGGAAGAGCTGGACACGAACGGGCGGCATATCAGGACCACCGTTCTTCCAAACGGCGCCGAAGCAGTCGATGTGTTCCACCGGGACGGTTCGCCGCGCAGTCACACATTTGAGGGTGTTGATGTGATCCGGTTTGAATACGGGGTGGAGCCTGACACGCACGCGGTATTCGACGGAAACGGATTCGTATCCCAATCCTTCAATGCCCGAACGGTGACGGAGATTCGAGTCGGAACCAATGGCGAGGAATCGGAATGGCAGAAGAGCTACCTCGACATGCTCGGGCGCGTGTACAAGGTCGAGATCCCCGACGAGCACGGAAATGCGGTCGGCAACGCCACGCTGACTTTCTACGATCGCCGCGGGTCTCCCCGAAAGGAGGTCGATCCCGATGGCGTAGCGACCGTGTTTCAATACGACGACCGGGGGCGGTTGGAGTACTCTGTCCTGGATCTTAATAAAAACGACCGGATCGATTTCGGCGGAGCGGATCGTATCACGGAATATTCCACGGTTGTGCTCAACGACGCGGCTCGCGGGGATGTCGTTCGGACCGAAACGCGGGTTTGGGAGACTGACGGCGCCGACGTCGCGACCGTGGTCGCCACGACAGACCGTTCCACCGACCGCCTGAACGTGTGGACGACCACGCGCGGCCAGCTCGTTCACGAGGAGACGATCTGCGAAGGCGCCGGTGAGGTCATTCACCGGAGCACCATGCCGGATGACACGATGCATGCGAGCGTGGTGGTTAACGGGTTCGTAACCTCGGAGACCGTGACCCATCCCACCGAGGGTGTTCTTTCGGCCTTCTCGCATCAGCCGGACGGGTTCGATCGGCGCATACAGACTACCGACAATCTTCTCGGGGGGACGACATCGTTCCAGTATTACGATAGCGGTCATCTTCGGGAGGTGACGACCCCCGAGTCGGCGCCGGGGGAGGGGGACGCGCAAACGACCGAGTACTTTTATGATATGGTGGACCAATTGGTTTCAACCAGACTGCCGAACAACGATACGTCGGAACGGCGCTATCATCCTGACGGATCCCTCAAACGGGTTTTCGGGAGGAACACGACCCCGGTCGAATATACTTATGACCGGCAGGGAAGGATGCGCACGATGACCACCTGGCAGGAGTTCGACACTTCGGCGCCGGACGGGGCAGGCGCGGGCGGGGATGCGGTAACGACCTGGACGTATAACGCTCTCGGGCTGCTCGCGGCAAAGGAGGATCCGACTGGGCAAGAGGTGACGTATTCCTACACGCCGGGCGGACGGCTCCGGTTCCGCGACTGGGCGCGTCTTGGATCCGACGAGACCAATCCGGTGCGGACCGTTTACGGCTATGGCGCCGGCGGCGCCGGCGACACCAACGTAATCAGCGGCGACCTTCGGGGCGTATTCTACCAGAACGACCCGGCGGAAACGCCGGAAATTCGCTATACCTACGATCGGCTCGGACGCACGGCCACGGTCGAGGACGCATCGGGTAAACGGGAGATGACCTACGATGACGGGCTCTTGAAAAACGAGGCCTACGTGACCGGAGCGCCCGACTTGTTTACCGGTCTGACAATCGAACGGGGACATGACGCGCGGAATCGTCTGAACGCAATCGACGTCGAATTCCAGCATGAACTTCTGTACCAAGCGGACTACACATACGATGCGACTTCGCGGCTTGAAATGGCGCGGTTCCATGGCCACCAGGTCACCTACGGGCACTTTCCGGCGGCCGAGGTGCGTCAGACATTGACTTATAATAACGGCCAGAGTAGCGTCTTGTCCGTGTCGCGGAATTTCGACAACCTCCACCGCCTGACTGCCCGGGAATCGATCGTCACCGACGGGTCGAACTACACCTATTCGTATCGGTACAACAATCTGAATCAGCGCGATCGCATGACACTCGAAGATGACGGTTATTGGGACTTTGGCTATGACGATCTCGGGCAGGTGACCGCCGGCGGTAAGTTTACCTCCGGCGACGCGCCAATCGACGGCTTCGCCTACGGTTACTCCTTCGACCACATCGGCAATCGTACCGAAGCCACGGTGAACGGACGCCAGGCGAGTTACACCGCTAACCTTTTGAACCAATACGAGAACCGGGACGTACCCCGCGCGATCGATGTGCTTGGAACGGCGCACCCGGATGCATCGGTGACCGTAAACGGCGAGGCCGCCACCAGAAATAATGAGCTATTTTACGGGATCCTCGATCTCAGTAACATTCCGGACGCGAACGAACCCCAGTGGCTCGATTTCACCGTCACCGGAACCCTGAGCGGGGGAGGGCACAACGATGCCGACCGCATCGCCGAGGAAACAAGGACCGCCTTCCTGCCGTCCAACCCGGAACTTTTCGCCCACGACGCCGACGGCAACCTCCTCCGCGACGGCCGCTGGAAATACACTTGGAATGCCGAGAACAGGTTGGTACGAATGGAAACCCTCCCGTCCGCCGTCACCGTCGGAGCGCCCAATCTCAGGCTGCAATTCGCCTATGATTCGCAGGGCCGTCGGTTTCGAAAAACCATCGAAGAAAACGATAGCGGAGACTGGACCGTCGTCGATGATCGCCTGTTTGTTTACGAAGGCTGGAACCTTTTGCTCGAGCTCGCCCCCGATACCCCGATTGTGACACAATCCTACCTCTGGGGCCTCGACCTCTCCGGAACCCTTCAGGGCGCCGGAGGGGTCGGCGGCCTCTTAATGATTGAAGTCGAAGACGAAATCCACTACCCCGTCTACGACGGCAACGGCAACATCATGGCTCTTATCGACGCCAACACCGCCACCGAGTCCGCCCGCTACGAATACGGCCCCTTCGGAGAACCCCTCCGCACCACCGGCCCCATGGCCAACCAAAACCCCTTCCGCTTCAGCACCAAGTACACCGATAACGAAACTGGTCTTCTGTACTACGGCTTCAGAT
>SLTG01000004.1 GCA_007130045.1 Opitutales bacterium | reverse complement strand
GGTGCGGCTGATTTTATTGAGATCGTGTCGGGCGGGAGTGGTGTCCTCCAATGTTCCGACGAAGTCGAGATAACGCCAGCAGGCCGCAGAGAGTATCTTGGCGACATCCGAGAGGCTGTAGATGGACTTTTCAACGAAGCCATCTTGAAATCACCAATATCCTGATTCCCTCCCTGAATGATGACATGGGAAAGATCAGGGAAATGTGCAAGTGGATCGCCAACGAGTTGGGAGAGGGAACCCCGCTTCATTTCGCCCGCTTCTATCCTTTGCACCGGCTCGCCGACCTTCCGCAAACCCCCGTTTCCACCCTGGATCGAGCCCGTGAAACCGCCTTGGAAGAGGGGCTTGAGTTCGTCTATGTCGCCCGGGTGACCGGCCATCAGGGCGAGAACACATTCCGCCCCGGATGCCACGAAAAGGTTATCGCCCGGACCGGGTTCATTATCGACGAGAACCACATTACCGGCGGAAAATGCGATTTTTGCGCTCGCCCCATTCCCGGTCTTTGGAATTCATGAGAGCAAAATTCCCCCTTACCGTATGCGACGGCGATGGGCTTCGAGCATACTCAGTTCAAAGCGATCCGGACGGCATTGATGATGTGGGGCATAACGTGGGTCGGGGTTACCAAATTGATATTATGACACCCCCGTCGCTGCAAATCCATCATCATCCCGGCGAGAGCCTCATCGGAGACCTCCCGCCCGCGCCCTTCATGGGCGATCGGATAGTTCTGACAAAAAACGCAACGCAAATTGCAATTGGAGAAAAAGATCGTTCCGGAACCGTTCCGCCCCACCAATGGCAATTCTTCTCCAAAGTGGGGATGATGACCATACACCATCACATTCTTGGGAGCCCTGCAAAAGCCGCTTTCTCCGGCAATCCGGTTCACCCCGCAACCACGCGGGCAAAGTTCGCATTTTTCCAGCCTGGCATAGGCTTCCTCCGCTCGTTCCGCCAGTTTCCCTTCCTCTTCCAGTTTGGCGTAGGCCGGCTTCCAATTGCGACTGCTTTCACTCTCCGATGCGTTTGATTGGCGACATCCTTTTAGCAACCCCGCGCCTCCGGCAAGGCAACAGGATTTTATAAAATGGCGCCTGCCAAGGATTTTAGCCATGTCCCCTCCTTCCTCTTATCGGGTAAAAGAATATCAACAGTAAAACATTCTCCCATTAACCCAATTCACCCAAATTTATACTGCCCGTCATCAAGTTTTCGGAAAACAGGAGAGCGGGTTTTCCAACCCGCTTCGGCAGGGGACTTGATCCGAGCAAAGCGGCAAGACCGGGCGCGAAGCGAACCGAGTCCGCTCTCCGTTTCCAGCAAGCAAATTCCGAAAACCTGATAACGTATAGAATAAAACCCGTTATAGGTTTATGACAAGCATTATTTGGCATTTATTCAGCGACTTTTGATGGAATTAAAATAAAGCTTTTGCTTTTGACATTCGTGTCCTACGCCCTTACAATTCATCAAGAAAATTTAGTATTTTGGGCTTTTCAATTCGGAAGCAATGCCCCGGAGGGCTCAAAGGGTTTTCCCGCTATTGATATTCCGTGTAGCAGAAGCAACCCGCTGCGATTCATGGAGGGAGTGAGCAAGCATGAGCATACATCTCTATCTTTCATTGATTCCGGAGTCGCTGATTGCGTCAATGATTCCACCGGAGGAATTCGGCGCTTATTACGCCACCGGGACACAAAAGCTTTCCCGGGGCCGGGCAATGTTTTTCGAGTTGCCCGACGATTTCCAATCCGATTATTTTCCTCTGGCCGGGATCGAAAAACGCTGCGTTCCCCATTCGGATGGGCAACCGCGGAGATCGACCTACCTTTCCGTTTACCGGGTTTTGGAACATGTTCCCCGGGAAGCTCTCGGAACGTTGTTCCTGGTTACCGCCGACGGCAGGGTATTGGGATTGGAATCGGGAGAACCGTCTGAATCGGAGAGTCGGGAACATCGTCGGGATGGGCACAGCCTCCATCTTTACCAGGAAATGTGCCCGCTTCAACCCCAAGTGGTCAGCTCACTCGGACCCCGGGAATTCGGGCGCAGGCTGACGGATCGGAAACAACCCGTATCGGTGGACCGCATTGTTTTTTGTGAACTCTGTCTCAATGGACTGGCGGAGGATCCGCAAAGGGGAATGGCCGATAATTTGCCTTATTCCCATATCGCGCATTTGCGCGAATGCTTGATCACCGTCAGGGACCACAGGGAAAAACCGTTCAAATCCGTGGTTCGTTCGATGCCCGATGATTTTCTCTACCGGACAGTCAAAGGGGGGTTCTATGTGGCCGATGGCACTGGGTTGTCGTACTATCCAATGCCCGATATGGAGAAATTGGAACGGGAGCATTACGAGTGGTGGCGTTCGGCGATTTCCTGACTTTACTGAATACGCCCTGATTACCCAGGCCCTGAGCACTGAACGTCAGGGAGGCTTCGCTTTGACCCAATTTCCCGCAAGGGACGTTGGTTCCGCCTGAAATGCTCGCGCGAAATGCGCATCGTGGCTTTGATCGACGACAGAGCGGTGATCGAGCGTATCCGGTTCCGCAGTGCAGGACAGCAACAGAGTGGATATCGCTGTTGGCGGCAACGGGAGCATCAAATGGGTCGAGGCATGCCAAAAACCTCCTGTGCGTTTTCAAGTATGATTCCGAATAAACTTTTCATCCAAATATAGGGGGTTTTATTTCCGGAATTTCGATATCGGTTGATAACACAAAACCGGCGAGAACTAGCTTGCCTTCTTCAGTGGCAGGCCCCGTTTCCACCCAAATCCGGACTGATGAACGGGATACCAAGCGACAAACCGCGCAGGATCAGCAGCACACCCACCAGAATGGCCAGCCACGGAATGGCCTTCTGCAGCCGCAAGCGCCATTTTCCGGATAGGAAACCCGGTGAGACCGCCACCAGGAACATCACCGGTGCGGTGCCGAGCCCGAATAGCGCCATATAGGCCATACCACCGTAGATGCTCCCGGTTGCCAGTGCCGCGGCCAGCGCCACGTAAACCAGTCCACACGGCAGAAATCCGTTTACCACGCCTATTGCCAGCATTCCGAGTTGCGAGTTGCTCTGCATAAGCGGTCGCATCATCCGTTCAAAGTGTGAGGCAAGACCCGTAAACACCCTGCAGGATGGGATCCACGATCGGTTCCAGCTTATCAGGGTCACCACGACGATGCCGGCCCCGGTGACCACTGACAGCGCCTGCTGATACCCCGCCAGCCAGACCCCCAGCCCCAGCAAGCCCAGCACGGCACCCATAAGCGTATAGGTTATGGTCCGGCCGATATTATACAATACTCTGCCGGAAAGGTACGAGCGCATCAGACCCCTGCTTCCGGGAAGCGCCACGGCGATGGGTCCGCACATGCCAATACAGTGCGCAGAGCCGAAAAATCCCAAAAGAAAGCCGGTCCAGAGTATGTCCATATCAGAAAAAACTACCAGGTCAGGTCTCGCTGACACCCGCCTGCAGCAACGGCCCGACGGTGACCGTGTTGACCTGCCTCTCCAGTTCGCCCAGCGAGGGCTGCCGCCGCTGTAGAGATGACGAGTGCAGGGTGACGAATATCGAGCTGAGCATCATCGCCAGGATGGCGAAAAACGGGTGCAGCAGTCCCATGAGGGCAACACCGATCCCAACAAAATTGTAAACGATGGCCCAGAAAAAGTTGATGCGGATCGTGCCGGTGATCTTGCCGGCGAAATCCAGCATTTCCGGAACGACGTTCAGGTTCGGGTGGAACAGCACAAAATCGGCATGGTTGCGAATGCTGAGTGTCCCGTTGTAGACGCCGACCCCGAGGTCCGCCTTGTTGATCGCCATCAGGTCATTGGTCCCGTCGCCTACAAACATCACCTTTCCGTAGCGCCGGCGGTATTCATCCACCAGTTCCGCTTTGCGTTCCGGGGTGCAGCTGCCGTGGTAATCGACATCCGGATGGATATCGGCTTCCTGCCGGCCGGCATTTGCCGCCGCATCCCTCCCGGTGGAAGAAATGGACAGGGATGCCGGTGATGACAATGAGGATGGCGATATCGATGGCGAAACCGGCGATAATGAGGAGGATGAAGACGGAGACACCAAGGATGGATCAGCCGATGGATTGGACGATGAGTACGTCCGTACATTGGGCAGTGCGGTCGATGCCTCGGAAGGATCACCGGTCACCACACCTACCCTGACCCCGTTTTCTTCCTGCAGGCGCCGGATCACATTCCAGAGATGACGCCGCGGCGGCTGGTAAATACGGAGCCGGAGCATCAGACGGCCATCCATAAACAGTCCCAGTTCCGATTCCTCCAACCGGCCCTTCGCTTCCGGATGGTTACCGTTGACCAGCAGAACCTGATACGCTGCCGTTTGCCGTGAAGTGCTCTTCTGTGAAATGGTCTGCCGCGATGCGTTTTCCCGTACGCCGTCGTTGCCGCCATTAGCAGACGCATCCGGCCGTGCTCCCTGTTGCTGCAGATCGGCAGAGGCATCCTTGCCTCCATAGCGCCCTTCCATTCCCAGCCCCGGCAGCACCCGGGCCTGGTTCGGCCATATGGGATCGAGTCCGTTCTGATCCAGGTAGCGTCGCAGGGCTTTGGCAAAGGGATGCGCCTGGTCCATTTCGAGTCCGCCTGCCAGGCGCATGAGTCGCTCGACCGGCCAGTCGGGATCATCGGTCATCCTCCGGATCGACCGGACCGCGACACCTTCGGTCAGGGTGCCGGTCTTGTCAAAGAGGACCACTTTCGTTTCCGACAGCTTCTCCAGCGCCCGGCTGCCTCCCATGGCAATAACGCCGGACCTGTGCAGGCGCTGGTTGGCAACCCACAGCGCTGCAGGGGTGGATATGGAGAAAGCACACGGACAGCCGATGAGCAGCACGGCCAGAAAGACATGGAGCGACTGGGGAAGGTCAGCCGCCCACATGTGGCAGGCAAGCCCGGCAAAAGCCGCGGTCACCACAAGAGCCAGCAGGAAAGATGCGCCCCTGGCCGCAAACCGTTCGTAATAACCCGGTCGCGAACGCATGGCCCGCGCCCGGCGCAGGTATTCCTGCAACGACGACTCCCGGTAGGGCCGGGCGACCTGCAGGACCATGCCGCCGTCTATACTGACGCTGCCCGCCGTGATGGAATCGCCTTTTTGCTTCCGGACCGGATCCGGTTCACCGGTGAGATGCGATTCATCCACAAAACCGGCACCCTCGCACACCACAGCGTCGGTAAGCAGCGGCTGCCCCGCTTCCGCCAGATAACGGTCTCCTTTCACAAGGGTCTCGACACCGGTCCGGATCGCGCGTTTTGCGAGGGAGGATACGGAGGCGGCATCGGCCTTGTCCGGGTCGGTTGCGTCCCTGCCACCGGCAGCCACTTTTTCCCGACCCTCCGCACGGCCGTCCCCCGCCACCTTCAGCACTTCCGGCGATGCCTCCGTTTCCCACAAGCGTGTATATGCCGCCATACCGCGTTTGATGTGCGTGTCCAGCAGCAGGCTGCCGACATAGAAAGTCAGGATCATGGCCGAGGTCTCGAAATAGGTCGGTCCGGCGTCGGGTCCAACCGGTGCGGAAAGGCCTTGGAATTCCGCTGTAACCGTATTCCATGCCGACAGCAGCCAGGCCGCCCCCGATCCGGTAAAGATGAGAGAGGCCAGGCTCAGGCGCCGGTCGTATATCTCGCGTTTCAGATTGTCCAGGAAGGGTCCGGCGAGCAGCAGCATGACCCCGGTCGCCAGGGCCAGGCTCAGATACCTCAGGAATGCCGGGGCCTGTCCGGCTTCGAAATGCAGCGTCAGGCTGATGAATATCAGGAACATCGAGGCGATAAGGGCGAGCGAGAAGCGGAGGTAGAGCAGATTCAGGGGAGACAGGCGGTCGGACGTTCCGCCATCGGCCGGCTTGTGCTGCTCCATTTCCCAGACCATCCGGCATCCGAAGCAGCAGAACAGCGGCCCGGACGGCACCGGCGACGGCCGGGCAGTCTCTAACGGCGGAGCGGCCGGGGATTGCGTCGGGTGCGAATCCTTTCCGCGCACGGGTGGTGGCGGGTGCGAAGAGGCCGCGGACACGGGCAGCCCGCAATGCACGCAAACCGGAGTATGCTGTGATTCCTGTTTCAAATCAGCGGTCTATGAAACCATCCAGCTCCGACTCGGTCCATTGTTCGGTTCTTCCCGACGTCGCTTCCTGCATTTCGGCAACCTCCTCGGGCTGGACCTCCATGGCCTCGTTCCCGAATGAATTCCTGATGTAGGTGACCACCGAGGCCACTTCCTCATCGGAGAGCGACCGGCCGAACCCCGGCATTACGGCGTTGTAGGTCACCCCTTCGCGCACGATCTCGCCCTGAAATCCGTGCAGCACGATCTTGACCGGCCACTCCGGAACACCGACCACCCAGTCCGACCCGCCCAATGGAGGGAACGCACCGGGCACACCGGCGCCATCCTGCTGGTGACAGGATTGACATAGCCGGGTGTAGACGCGACGCCCCTCGGCCATCAGATCCAGCTCGACTTCTTCCAGGTCCGGTGGTGCCGGATCTGTAAAAAGCACATGCGGCCGATCCGAGATCTCCCCCAGATAGCGGCCCATGTAGAAAAACCCGAAGGCCAGGGTAGCGATGATGATCGCATACATCCACCAGGGGCCACGCTCATTGCCTTCCTCCGGGATCTGCTCCTCCCGTTCGGTCGCTGCACGGTGGAGGTCCTCTATACTGCGCTCACCTTCCGAATCGGTAAACCCTCCGGTATCATTCGCACTGTTTTTCGTGTCACGATCGGGGTCAGAGCCCTGGTACCGATCAGGTTTCCGGTCCTGGTCACCCCCTTGGCCGGGGTTTCCGAAATCTTGTTCATCAGCCATCAGTCCACTCCTGCGGTTTGCTGGTCAAGGGATATCAGGTAGGCCACCAGGGAATGGGCTTCATCGGTCGGCAGGACCTTCATTCCGGGGATGCGGTACGCTTCGGGCAGGCGCAGCCCTTCGTCGCCGGGACGTGCATCCTCGCTCACCACCTCGAAAAGCCAGGAAAACGGTGGCATGATGCTGTGCTCATTGATGGCCCGCGGCTGGTAAAGGTTAAGATAGTGCCAGTCGCGTCCCGGCTGCCGCGCGCCGATATTGGCCAGGTCAGGCCCGGTGCGCATGGTGCCCAGGTTGTGCGGCAGCAGGTTCCGGTAATCGGTGGCCACACTGGCCCGGCCCCATCCACGCTCGAAATCGGCGCCGAAACCCTCCGCTCGCACCTGCTTGGAGTGGCAGTAAATGCATCCTTCCCGCACGAAAATGCGATGCCCTTCGGTAACCTCGAACGGGGTGTAATAGTCAGGCTCCTTGACCGCCTTATCAATGAACATTTTCGGTAGGATGGTCAGGCCGAACATGGCAATGGCAAAGGTGGCGATAATGCCGAACAGAAGTATGGTGTTACGCATCATGACGCAAACTCCTCTCTAATTTTATTCCAGACAAGCGGGGATGCCGGCTGTTCGCCCGGACGGTACACCATTCGGAACATCAGCCAGGCGAAGATCAGGTGTCCGGCCGTCATCAAAAAGCCGGAGACCGAACGCGCCACCAGATAGGGAATGGTCATGGTCACCGTGTCGGTGAAGGGTACTTCCGGATCGTTCATCGCGAAACCCTGGAACACCCCGATGCCCTGCAACGCCCCGGCGTATATGATGATGCCGATGGCCGTCAGCCAGAAATGCCATTTGATGAGACCCTTGGAGTGCCATTCGCGCATGGTGACGCGGGGGATGATATAATAGCACGCCCCGAACAGCATCATGGTCACGAATGCGTACATGCCAATATGAGCATGGGCGACCACGAAATGGGTGAAATGGATTACCTCGTTGAACGACCTCAGTGCCTGCGCGGCGCCCTGGAGGCTGACGAAGGTGTAGCTCATGGCCGCAAAGACCACGAAGCGCAGCGTGGGCGAGTTCACCACTGCCCGGAACGAACCGACCACCGTCATGTGGTGGTTCACCGCCACGACCACCACCGGGATCACCATCATCACACTGGCGGATATGGAGATGGTCACGAACCAGGTGGGTACCGGTCCACCGATCAGATGATGAAACCCGTTCCAGTTGTAGAACAGCGCAAGCCCCCAGAAGCCGAGCAGGGAAAGGCCGTAGCTGTAGATCGGCCGGCCCAGCACCTTGGGGATGAAATAATAGGCGGCGGCGAGTCCGACCGGGGTGAACCAGAGTCCCAGCGCATTGTGTGCATACCACCAGTTCATGCCGGCCTGCACCGTGGGCGTGTCGAAAATGGGCAGCGACGAGACCAGCCCGAGCAGCGGGAACCACAGGAACGCGGCGATCAGGTACCACACCGAGACATACAGCTGCTTCACCCGGCGGTTGATAAGCATCAACAGTACCGAGACGGATATGATAATCACGCAGAGCACGATCGCGACCATGGTCGCGACCGGGAACTCCAGCCATTCGATCCCGCGTGAAAAGCCTGCAAGGATCTGGATGCTGCCGAGCAGCAAAGCGATGTTCCAGACCACGCCCGCGAGGACGATGTAGCCGCGCAGCATGATCGGCGCCTTGAGCAGTCGGCTCAGCATCCACAGGGAAACGCCGGCACCGGTGAGCGATGCCCATCCGTAGACCATGGTGTTCAGGTGCAGCGGCCGCACGCGTCCGAACGTTAGCCATCCGGCCGTGCCAAGCCAGTCGGGCAGGTGCATCTTCAGGGAGGCGAACAGGGCCAGCAACGTTCCGAACAGCAGCCAGAACACGCCGGAAAAGATCAGGAACAGGACCACAAAACGTGCCTTGCGATCGAGGTCACTGACAGAGTACGAAGGTTGATTGCTACCGGGGTCCACAGGGTTGCTCTTCTCCCTTATTTTGTTTTTCGTTGGGTTCGGATGGTTTATCCTGGAATATTTGATCAGTCCGCTTTCCGGCCGGCTCCTCTTCGTCAAAGGGAAGCATTCGGCCTTTCTGGATATCGTTAAACTGACCGTTGAAAAAAGCCCACAGGAAGAGGGCGAGACCCCCGCCGATGATCAGCAGCGAGGACAGGACCAGGACCAATGCTCCGGCACTCATAACAGGAATAATTGTTAGGCACTTGGGACCGGACCTCGGCAATACCTGATAACTCCCGATCCCTTCATAATCCCTCCCCAATCATTTATTTTTCATTTTGAAAGAAAAATCATTCCGTGGACCGTCACACCCACTGTAATGATCCCCTTGCCCGCCCGATCCCGGGTTGCCATCCCCAAACAGCCAAACCGAATATCGCCTTTAAAACCGTTGGTAAGAGGTTGTCGGTAAGAAATTGAAAGTCAATTTTCAAATCAGCATCATTAATGGTTTTGTTGCTCTTTAACACAATTACTAATCAATTGAAGTCGGACTTGACATCGCCGGCCCGATTCCGCTATGCTTTTAAAATCAGGGTGCTTCTTCAGTACGGTGTCAGCGGGTGTGTGCCCGTGCCGCCTGAAAAGCGATTTCTTATCAAAAACCAATACAACTGACCACAAAATTAATTATCTATGAAAACGAAAACCAACTTCTTCTCATTAGCTTTGATTCTATCATTGCTTTTGATCTGTTTCACAACTGTTTCTTCCGTTCATGGCAACTCATCTGAACGATTGACACCCCTCACTCCAACCGACACAGAAGGAGTTCTGGTTTTTCAAGCCGAACATACAAATTCTCCCCTGGGTAATTGGGAGATAATCAGCCCCGGACATCCGAGGTTTTTTCCAGGAGCATCCAATGACGTTATGCTTTATTTTACCGGGAATGCTCCAAATCTTGGGCCGCCTGACTCTCCGATTAAATATACTTTTAAAGCACCCGAAAGTGGCACTTATCAACTGACAATCCGATCCAGCAGAATTTTAGAAGGCGCCAGGAATGATCATTGTAACGATTATTTCGTCAGAATGGAAGGCGATTTTGAACCAGGTGAATTTGGTTCCCATGACACATTTTCCAAATCTATATTAGAATCAGATACAAAGCACTATTTTTCAAGTGTTCCCGATCGCGAATGGGGCTGGACTGTTTTGGGCGAAAGAAGAATTGATGGTGAAAATGTTAAGAAAAGGTTGTTTTATAATTTAAAAAAAGATGAGGTTTACACATTAACAGTCTCAGGGCGTTCAAAGCGTGCAATTATGGATTATATTGTTTTATTTGATACATCCAAAGTATCAATGGCTGACGTCCGGGACGGGGAAGTTAAACTGATGCTGGAGCCTCGGGCTGATGGCAGCTCGTCTGATGATTGAGCCAGCGGTTGATGGCACCTTGTTCATTAATATAGATTTATTTCAAGGATCCGTTACCGAAGATAAACCAGTATATGACGCGTGAGTATTCTCCGCTAGGGTGAATGACACTCGGATAAGGCGAACAGTCGGGGAGAATCAGGCGGCGGAAGACCTGCGATATTCATCGGGTTCGCCGAGACACCCCACCAGCCTGACGGCTGGTGGGGTTTGTCGTTATGGCACAGGATGGAGGTACAGTGCTCCACAACGCCATTAACCGAGTGCCATTCCCGCTAAGGTCGGAAGCAATAATATCCTGCCGGAAATTTCAGTTCGATTCGGTTCACAAGAAGCAGTTCGGACATTTACGTATCACCCACGCCTCGAGAGCGTTCGAGACACCTCTGAAGCCGGACGTTGACATCGCTAGCCAGATTCGGCACACTTTTTTACATGAAGGCGCACCTTCAGGGTCTAGTGAGCGTTTGCACGAACTTCCCGAAAAGCGACTTGATATCTAATCAAGCAGAGACGAGGTAGCATTAGCTGAATTGGAGCCTAGAAAGTGTTAAGTAAAAGCTGTAGATCTATTCAGAAAATCTGTTTGCAGCAGATATGATATATGACATCAGACTCGAGTGCGCATTTGCAAACAAAAACCGCTGTTTTGCCTGCCATATCGCGTCTTAAAAAAGACAGCTTCTGGCTTATGGCGTTTATTTTGAAGGAGAAAATAAATCATGAGAATTTCCAGCATAGAAACATTTACACAACCAAAGATTTCTCTAGTCCGTGTAAGAACTGAAGATGGTTTAGAAGGATATGGGCAGATAGCTCCCTATCATGCAAACATAACAGCACAAATTTTGCATCAGCAAATTGCTCCCCATGCTTTGGACATTGATGTGTTTAATATTGATAAATTAATACAGCACTGCCTCGAACAAAATTCCAAGTTTCCCGGTTCCCATACCTGTCGTGCTGTAGGTGGTTTAGATACCGCACTATGGGATCTTCACGGAAAACGATTGGGGAAAAGTGTGTGTGAACTGCTAGGAGGCAAGCCCAAATATATTGATGTATATGGATCAAGTATGCGAAGAGACATTACTCCTAAAGATGAAGCAGAACGTCTTGTAAAGTTAAAAAACGCTAATGGCTTTAAGGCTTTTAAAATAAGAGTGGGAAGTCAATGCGGACATAACAAAGATGCAAGCCCGGGAAGGACAGAGGAAATCGTTCCAACTGTGAGGAAAGCACTCGGAGAAGATACGATCCTATATGTGGATGCTAACAGTTGTTACTCTCCCAATAGAGCCATTGAAGTGGGGCGTATGCTAGAAGATTATAATGTAGGACATTTTGAAGAACCTTGTCCATATTGGGAACTCGATTGGACAGCACAAGTAACAAGAGCCCTGGATATTCCAGTTGCTGGTGGAGAACAGGATGTCAGTCTAGGAATATTCAAGCAAATGATCAATGACAGAGTAGTTGATATTGTACAACCTGATATATGCTATATCGGAGGTATAAGTCGCGCTATGCGTGTTGCACAAATGGCAGCAGGTGCGGGCATGCCTGTAAGACCGCATGCTGCCAATCTGTCTATGGTAACAGTGTTTACCGCTCATATGTTGGGTGCTATTGACAATGCGGGTCCTCTTGAATTCTCTATAGAAGATGCCCCCTGGGTTGAAGGCATATTTGAACCGGAATTGAAAGTTTCGAATGGCATGTTGCAAATTCCTGACGGGCCAGGATGGGGTGTTACTATTTGCAAAAAATGGATGGAGCAATCAGAGTATAAAATTCAAACCCTGTGACTTCATTCCCGCGATCACACCTGGTGTTTCCCAGACTGAAGCCGGACTTGACCTCGCCGGCCCGATTCCGCTATATTGCCATTATGAAAGTGCTCCTTAAGACCGCTCCCTGCGGGCGTGTCCCGTCACGTCCGCAAAGCGATGTCCTGCCAAATAATGTAAACTTTTTTTGACTTTGCCGCCCAGTTTCGCTACTTTCCACTATAGCAATGGCGCTTGAAGATGATATCAGCGGATCCAAGACCGAAAACCGAATTCCTATGAACTTGAAATTTCAACTTGCATTCATTGGGTTTAATTTCCTCTTACTATTGATACCCACAGCCACCGCTCAGTCCTCATGGCGCAGCACTTATTACCCGGAAGATTGGACGCCTCCTGAGAATGCCAATTTCTACACGGATGCGTTTATACAGGATTTCTCGTATGCGGGCTACCACATGGGGGAGATCCCCCTACCCACTTCTGACCCCGGTATTTCGGTCGATGTAACCGACAGGCCCTACGCTGCCGATCCCACGGGTGCGACGAGTTCCACCGCCGCCATACAAGCCGCCATTGACGACGTTGGCAACCAAGGTGGAGGTGTGGTATTTCTCCCGCCGGGAACCTACCGGGTCGAACCGGGTTCTCGCGACCATTGCCTGGAAATCCGTCATTCCCATGTC
Organism: Opitutales bacterium; assembly: GCA_007130045.1. Classification (GTDB taxonomy): domain Bacteria; phylum Verrucomicrobiota; class Verrucomicrobiia; order Opitutales; family T3Sed10-336; genus PXDC01. The sequence goes on along the minus strand of SLTG01000004.1, from coordinate 41,247 downwards.
GTGCTTCGCGGAGCCGGACCCAACCAAACCCGGATCTTCAACAATAGCAGCAATATGCGCCAAAAGGCCATTATCAAGGTTATTCCCGCATCCGGTCCGGGTTGGAACAGCAATCACAGCTCGAGCATGACGAACATCACAGCCGACTTAATGACTCCTACCCGGTTCATCCCGGTTCAATCGGTGTCTCAATTTTCCGCGGGCGATTGGGTGATTGTCCGGAATAATATGACCGATGCCTGGGCCGATGAGCATTTGGAAGTCGAATGGAAAGCAAGGAAGAGCAGTTTGCGGGGAACGACTTTTTACCGCCAGATTGTCGCCATCAATTCATCAACCAATGAAATTGAAATCGACGTGCCACTGCGCTACGCACTGAAACCCCGCGACAATGCCCGCGTTTATCTGGCACCCCCAATGCTCGAAGAGGTGGGTATCGAAAACCTCGCCATCGGTAATCGCGAATCCACGAACACCACTGGATGGCAGGATCCCGATGGAACTCTCAATAATAACGCCCACAGCAATTCCTCCAACGGGGCTTACCACAATCATCAGTCATGGCTCATCGATATTACCCGAATTCGCAACAGTTGGATTAGAAATGTCAGCTCCTACCAGCCCAATGTGAATAGCGCGGGTTCGCATATGCTTTCAAACGGCATAATTCTCGATGAATGCCGCGGGGTTACCTTGGAGTCCGTTCACTTGAAAAGCGCCCAATATGGCGGCGGGGGTGGAAATGGCTACGGCTTTCGTATTCAATCCAACGAAATTCTTTTGACGGACTGTTCCGCCGAAACATTCCGTCATGGATTTGTTATTTCGTTCATGCGCGCCTCGGGAATCGTCATCCACCGATCGCTGGACGCTGATTCACGCAAATGTACCGGGGTCACCGGCCGGCTGCGTACGGGCTCAAGCGGCTCTGACTTCCACATGTGGTTTTCCCCGTCCTGCCTGATTGACGATATGACGATGCACAACAGCTTGTACCGTATCGTGCATCGCCTTGGCGTCGCCAATGATCACAATGCCGTGACCGCGCATTCGGTTGTCTGGAATATACGGGCGATGGGCAACCGCTTTCCTTTGGCTGTGGCCACATCGCAAACTCGCTACGGGTATGTGATCGGAACCAGCGGGGATAGACCGGATGTACGTTATCAGCCGCCTGACAATTGGGCCTTCCGCTATGATGTGGGTGGCATCCGCTCCGCTCCTGTGGATATCGTCGAGGGAATAGGCCAGGGCGCCACCTTGCAGCCGCAATCCCTTTACCTGGATCAGTTGGCGCGGCGACTGGGAGATGATTCCGGCGTCGATCCGGAACCCGTTGAACCCTTGATCCCGCTAAAGGTTGCCTCCGTGACGGCAAGTGATCATCAAGATCCCAATGTTCCGGAAAACACCCTCGACGACGATCCGGATACCCGGTGGTCGGCACAGGGTGACGGTCAATACATCGAGTTCATGCTGGAAGAGCCGGCAACGGTCTCCCAGGCCTGGATTGCCTGGTTTAATGGGAACGAGCGCTTCTTCAGCTTTGAAATTGAAACCTCTATGGATGGGGTTGCCTGGACGAATGTTTACTCGGACCTCTCGGGTTCTACCAGCTCGCTGTCCAATACTCCCCAATCCTACGATGTCACCGAAACCGTTGCTCGATATATCCGCATAATCGGCTATGGTAATACCGTGAACGACTGGAACAGCATCAACTCGGTTTCATTCGTCTCCCCGCCCCCGTTTTGGCTAACCAGAACCGAAATGTGGCGTTCGCACCATTTCGGCACAACCGACGACACCGGAGAGGCGGCGATGACCGCCAACCCGGACGGCGACGCCTACGACAATTGGGCTGAATACATCCTCGGCACCGATCCCGCCGTGCCAAACTTTGATCCTCCATTGGAAATTGATGACACCGGCGACCCATTCACTCTGGCATTCAACACCAGGGAGGCGACAGGTCCGGGTTATGAGGGTCTCATACGGTATTACACGGTGGAATATTCTGAAGACTTCTCGATCTGGCACGAGCTTGAGGACGCCCGGGATATCGCAGGCACAGGACGCCGCGTTGTCGTTGAGTTTCCTGACGGTATTGAAGGCCGCAGATTCTTTCGCCTGAAAGTGCGTATCGATATGCTGTAAATTCCGTGCCGGCCGTTCGGGACCATTTCGCCGTAGCCTTGCGCGAAAGGCAAAAACAAAGAGCTCAAAACGCGTGAGGCGATGGCGGGAGGGAAAAACTCATTTCACGGACGTCAACGGACTGTATGATGTCGCACCTTGACTATTGAGACCCCTTCAATCGCCCTGTGAAATTGATGGTTTCCACTGGGGGTTACATACGATTGTTGCGATGAACGGGGTAGGTCTGTCAAAGGATCTTGAACCCCGTAAAACATTCATGGAAATTGTCATGAAGGTACTGCGCTCGATGAGCGAGTCCCGGCGCGCCGAGAGCCCAACGCCGCCACGGCGGGCTTTTTCGATTTTTGCAACATCAGGGCAATATTAACGTTAAATTCCAGATTCGAACAACTGATCAGCTCGCGGAAAAATAGAACCCTTTTTAGGCCGAAGCCAGGAAAATCCCTGCGTTTCGGCCCATCTTATTTACCTTAAGGTTTTGCTATTAAATGGCTTCGTCGTTGGGACAGCCAACTAACACAGTGCCAATTGACCCTGGAATGCTCTCAGGCTTCCCTCCGTAATCACCCATATCAAATAGCGAAGAGGCCTTTTTATCAGGTTTCCTCCAAAGGACTTGACATCGCCAGCCCGAGATGGCACATCTTTTTACATGAGAGCACAACTTCAGACCGATTCCAGTGGACGTTTTCCCGCACCCTATAGAAAGCGATTTCTTATCCGATCATCAATTCGAAACCTATGTATCGGGATGGCAGGTTTTGCTTTACTTTTTAATCAGCAGCTTTTTTCTCGGGATCTTTACACGCAAACCGGCGAAGACGCAGACTGGTCTACCGACTTTAGAAATGCAACAAATGAGTCAGGCGGGGTATCGGGCTCAAAAATAACCGTGAATGAATCACTTGTTGAGGTTGGTGATATCGCGAATCGCCCGATTATGGAGGACATTAGAATTCATACTATCGGCACCAATACAACTGCAACACAACGAAAAGACTTTTACAAATGGAGCCGCTGGTATCAGGAAGATGGTAATACTCAGGTTTTCAGACTGTTTGAGGGCGAAAGCAACAGTGATACCAGGCCACGCCCCCGGGTTGAAGCCTTCGGGAATTTTGGTCCGAAAGGCCAATGGAATGAATGGTCTGCAAGATATACGATTATCTCCATGGTATCTCCCACAACCCAAAATAACACTGCAATATTTCAGATCAAGTACAATAGGACTTACTGGGCAGTGAACCTAAGCATGGATAATGGAGATTTGTATGTCGGAAGGCTGGGACGTTCACGTGTGAAGATCGCCTCCGGCGTAATAGGGACTTCATTTGACATTGTCGTCAGGGATAACGGCACGGACTATATAATCTGGATGGATGGCAAGGAGGTCCTTAGAGATTCTCACGATGGGCGTGGCAGTGGCGATCAGCAGGTCAGATGGGGCCTGTATAATGCGGGACAGGCGGTACAAGGTTTTTCCAAGATATTCGTTTCTGGTGCCACAACCAGAAATAATATTAAGCCTGATGATCCGTTGCCTAGTGGTGGTTGAACGAAGCCGCTGTAGCAGCGCAAAACGTCTCGTTTTTATTGCCGCCGGCCTATCAGGTTGAAAGCCGTGTGCGTAAGAGAACGGAATCCAGTAAGTTACGATCACGCCTGTAAGTCGATGCTTCGTTTCGTGGCGCATTCGGACTTTCAGTTCATGACCCGGCAGGGCTATTGCCCGGTCATACGGTTGATCGGCGAGCACCAGGGATGCGACCCGGCTCCCGAAGGCGAGGATGGGGTCCACCGGCTCTTTGCCACAACCCCAAGACATCGGAAACACGTCAATATGGCGATTATGCCATGGAAGAAGACCTAAACGATGGACGAAATATAGCGATTTGTTGCTTTGGCCGCAGCAATCCGGGGCACTTGAATTGAAAATTAACGCGCGTTTTCTTATTTCGCTTGTTCGGACTCGCCCTTAAAATCGCGTTCGCTGGAGGCGCAGGGCGTTGGCGATTACAGAAACACTGCTGAACGCCATGGCGGCGCCGGCGATCATCGGGTTGAGGAGAAGGCCGATCAGCGGATAGAGCACTCCGGCGGCGATCGGAATGCCGAGGCTGTTGTAGATGAACGCGAAGAAGAGGTTCTGGCGGATATTGCGTGAAACCGCGCGGCTCAGACGAAGCGCGGTAGCGACGCCGTTGAGATCACCTTTTACGAGCGTGATGGAGGCGGTCTCGATCGCCACATCGGTTCCGTTGCCCATTGCGATGCCGACGTCGGCGGCGGCAAGCGCAGGCGCGTCGTTGATTCCGTCACCCGCCATCGCCACCACGTGGCCCTCTCCGCGCAACCGCTCCACCAGGGCGTGCTTTGCATCCAGGGAGATCCCCGCATGAATCTCGTCGATTCCAAGTTCCGCGCCCACAGTTCTCGCGGTTGCCTCATTGTCACCGGTCGCCATGATCACGGTTATTCCCAGGTCGTGCAGTTTCCGCACTGCTTCACGGCTCGTGGCCTTGATGGGATCGGATACGCCGATCACGCCGATCACGCGGTCGTCGCACGCGACAAAAACAAGCGTCCGTGCGCGGCCTTCGAGCGTTTGTCGATGATCCGCGATCGCATTCGGACCAGTACTTTTCTCACCCGCGACAAACCCTTCCGTGCCGGCCCGCACGGTCGATCCTTCCGCGCTCCCAACAACTCCCTTACCGGTAATCGATTCAAAATCGGTCACCGCACTCCACGACAGACCTCTCTTTTTCGCTTCATCGGCGATCGAACGCGCGATGGGATGTTCGCTGTGCTCCTCGACGGCGGCCGCGGACGACAGAACTTCTTCTTCTGAAATCCCTTCGGCAGACCAGACCTCGGTCACCGCCGGCCTGCCCTGCGTGAGTGTGCCCGTCTTGTCCGTCACCAAGTGCGTTACGTCCCGCGCCTTCTCGATCGCTTCGGCATTTCTTATGAGAATTCCGAGACCGGCTCCTTTGCCGATTCCCACCATGATCGACATCGGCGTCGCGAGTCCGAGCGCGCAAGGGCACGCGATGATCAGGACCGCAACCGCGTTCACAACGGCGAACGCCATCGCGGGAGACGGGCCCGCCAATCCCCAAATCAACGCCGTCAGGACGGCAACGGCCACTACGATAGGCACGAACCACGACGCCACTTTGTCCACGGTCTTCTGAATCGGGGCGCGACTTCTGCGGGCCTCGGAGACCAGGTGAATGATCTGCGACAGGAGTGTATCGCCGCCAACGCGCGTCGCCCGGATCAGGAGGGTACCCGTCTGGTTGATGGTTGCGCCGATCACCGATTCTTCGGCGCCCTTTTCCACTGGGATCGGTTCGCCGGTAATCATTGATTCATCGACCGTGCTCTTCCCCTCGACAACTTCTCCGTCCACCGGAATCTTTTCGCCGGGCCTCACTCGCAGCAGATCGCCCGGACGAATCTCCTCCCCCGGAACTTCCTCCTCATCTCCGTCCACCACCCTTCGCGCGCGCCGCGGCTCGAGGTCGAGCAAAGCCCGGATCGCCTGCCCGGTGCGGTCGCGGGCTTTGGCTTCGATCAACTGGCCGAGCAGGACCAGCGTCGTGATCACTGCAGCCGCCTCGAAATAGACCTCAACAATCCCTTCCATCTGAAAGGCCGGCGGAAAAATGCCGGGAAGCAGCACGGCGATCACGCTGTAAACGTACGCGGTTCCCACACCGATCCCGATCAGCGTGAACATATTCGGACTGCGGTTCACCATTGAGTGCCAGGCGCGAACGAAGAAAATCGATCCCGCCCAGAGCACGACCGGGGTCGTCAACAGCAGTTCGATCCATTGCCGTACCCCGTGGGGCAGCCAGCCTTCCAGATCCAGCCCCGGAAGCATCGGCGCCATTGCGACGACCACTACCGGGAGGGTCAGCGCGAGGGCGATCCAGAACCGTCTTCCAAGGTCGCGAATCTCGGGGTCGTCCTCTGCGCCTCCGGTACCCGATTTCAACACGAGCGCCATTCCACAAATGGGACATTCGCCGGGCGCACCTTTCTCGATCTCGGGGTGCATCGGACACGTGTACAGCCCCACTTCACCGCGTCGGCGGGCGGGATTCTTCTCCAGGCGCATCCCGCACATCGGACAATCACCCGGCGTGTCCGACTCGGTCCCCGGACACATCGGACAGAAATAAGCCTTGTCCGAACGGAGTTCTCCGGTTGCATGAGCGCCCCCGCAGCAGGATTCATGATGCCCCGCATCATCGTCGTCTTTAAGGGTTTCGCGCGAACAAGTGTCTTTTTCCTTCATGGTAATTGTCTCTGAGTGCATCCGAACATAGCGATCCGGCTCACCCCGACAAGGTTATCCCTCGCGTTCCACCAATCGTGTCTGTCGCCTGTCGGTAAACCGCAATATTTCAAATGCGGTCCGGATTGAACAACACACTCAACGCGGATGAGTTCCGGAATATCGTGGCCTGCATCATGCCGGGAAGTGACGAGGACCACGCGTACTTTAACATGGAAGAATGTTAAGACAACCGAAAAGCGAGGGACCGTCGCAAGTGTTTACTGTACTGTGACCTGCGTTTGGCAGCGCCGGGCGTTGTCCGATGAACACCCCGTCCGTTCCTCTTAATCTGAACGCATCAAGAACACGAACCCGAAAGGCCTACTCCCGCCAGACGTCGAGTTGGTCCTGGATGGTCTGCGGATCAAAGCCGTCCGGCATTTCGTAGGCCTGGTTTTCGAGCAATTCCTCAACTGTCGGCGTGTGTGAGGGCACGCCGTCTGCGGGAACCTCAACACCCGCGATCCAGACGATGGCGTTCAGCACGACGGTTCGGAAATCGTCGTGACCCCAGTTCCAATGGTAGTGGGCGCCGGTAATCCCGAAGCCCCGATTGGCGCCCGGGTGTTCCGATAACCACATAATGTGTTGCGGCTCCTCACGCTCAAGAACGGCTTGACGAACGTGCGGGTTGTTGCTGTGCGCTCCATCGGGACGGTCCAGAGATTCTTCGGGCGGCATTGCAGTCAAAATCGGCGTGATCCCCTCCATATCTTCCCGGAAAGCCATGTGGTAATACCATTCGTCGTAAATGCTGAACGGCGAAACTCCGCTTGTCACCGGATGGTCGGGAAGGTCCTCAATGTGCGCGGTCCAATGCGGATTGACGGACCAGTGTGTCCTGAAATATCCCCCGAGCCAGCGTTCGAAATAGTCGGCGTCATCGGGATGCGGCTCGACGGCAAAGTGGATCGCTCCGATTCCGACCCCTCGTTCGGCGAGCCGATCGACCTCGTCCAAGTGCGGCCGCACCGGATGCCCCCCTCCCCCATTGCTGAATATAACGAGCGCGTCCGCATTATCGAACGCGGTGGGATCCGTCGGACGTCCGTTCCCGTACACAGTAGCGATTATCCTGTCCCCGAAGTGTTCGTTCAGTATTCGGGCCAGGAGCTTGTTTCCCGCCTCGTGTTCGTGATTTCCAAACCCATGACTCCGCTGACCCGCCCAAAAAACGACTTTTCGTTGCTCCTTCGTCGAAACTCGCCGCAACTCGATATCCCGAAATTCGATCCGCATCGCGGGGCCGGTGTGAAGCTGGAAGGCGATGATGCCGCTGCGCCGCGCCTCGGGGGAATGGTCCTCGATCTCGTGCATGCGCACCCCGTTTATCCGCGTGGTGATCCGGTTTCCGCGTGCGATCACATGGTAGTCGTTCCATTCATCCGGCCGGATTTGCCGGTACAGGTCTTCTTCAGACGCGAAACGGGTTGTCGTCTTCCCGCCGTTCTCATCGATGACGGTTCGCTGCCCGCGCCGGGCGAGTATACCGCGACCCCGCTCTTCGAAATGAATGCCGGTGATCCAATCGTCGGTGGCAATATCCGGTTGATATCCCGCGACCACATAGTCCTCCAGGCGGACCGAGCGCACCTGCACTCCCGAATTCGCCCAGTCGCTGGTGATCCGGTACCGGAAATGCAGTTCGAAGTCATCAACCTCACCCTGCTCCCAGATCAAAAACGTGTTGCTGTCCAGGTCGCCCTCGGTCTCTCCGACAATCGCGCCGTCCTCCACGCTCCAAAACCGTTCGTCACCGGCCCAGCCGGTCAGATCCTCTCCATTGAAAATCGAGCGAAACGGCGGTGTTACTCCGGAAGCCGCGCCAACCGCCGATGCGAACACCGCCGCCGACAAAATCACGCCAATAAACGGCGTCCATCCATAAGCTGCTCCTTGAATCCTTTTCATATCAGTGCCGAATGCTAGGATCCACCTCGTCGCAGGTCAATGTTCAGAAACTCCAACGGGCAAATATCCGCGGCACTCTCGGCCGAGGAATAGAGCAGGACACCGAACGTCACATCGCCTTCGCAGGTCCGGAACGCTTAATCCACAGCGGCGTCAAGCAGGACTCGCCGACCATTCCTTTACCGCCAGAGCCGAATCGAATGCCGGAACGGACTGAGCGCCACCTCACATGGAAAAAACTGGAACCTGATCGATTCCGGGTTATGCTCGCGGTTCTATTTCGTATGGAGATTCCGAATATACAGGTCGAGCAGCTTCTTGGACCGGCGATCGCGATCGGGATCGTCCTCTTCACCTTCCTGCTGTACTGGCTCCTTCGTCCACAACCCGATCCGTTCCCCTACGAAAGCCGCGAGGCACTCATGAGCGAATCCGAACTTGCCTTTTTCGAGGTCCTCGAGGAGGCGCTGGAGGATGAATACCGAATCTATTCAAAAGTGCGGCTGGAGGACGTTATTCAGGTCCGACCGGGCACCGACTCGAGAAGCGCCTTCACGGCGCGGAACCGCATCAAGTCACGTCACGTCGATTTTCTCCTTTGCGATCCGGAATCCATGGAGATTATCGCCTCCATCGAGCTGGACGACCGCTCCCACGAAAGGCAGGACCGGATCGAACGCGATATCTTCGTCGACGAGGCCCTGCGCGTCTCCGGCGTGCCGTGTATTCACTTTCCGGTACAACGCAAGTACAGCCGGCGCGAGCTCCGGAGAGGAATCGAAGAAGGAATTTCCAAGGACAATTGAATCGTGTCCCGGGCTGCCCGGGGAGGATTCGGGAATGCTTGCACGGGACGGCAACGGATCCGAGAAAGGTTGCGTTTGGAAAGCGGAAGTTTATGCCTTGCTACGGAAACCATCGAATCCTCTGACGTAAAACTCTTGAATCTGAATCGACTTATGAAACTGACTTATTACGGACACTCCGCCTTTCTCCTCGAAATCGGAAACCACCGCCTCCTGATGGATCCGTTCCTCTCCGGGAACGACAAATCGCCGGTGAAGCCGGACGACGTTTCCTGCGATTACATCCTGCTCACCCACGGGCACGAAGATCACGTCGGCGATACCGAACAAATCGCCAAGGCCAATAAGGCCACGATCATCGCCAACTTCGAGCTCGGAGACTACTTCGCCGACAAGGGACTGACCACGCACCCGATGTACATCGGGGGGCAGCACCAGTTTCCGTTCGGGAACGTCAAGTTCACAATCGCTCATCACGGCTCCAGCCTGGCCACCCCGGACGGACGGCTTCCGATGGGCAATCCGGCGGGTCTGTTGATCACCGCTGAAGGAAAAACCGTTTACAATGCGGGCGACACCGGTCTTTTTCTCGACATGAAACTGATCGGCGAAGAGCGTCACATCGACGTCGCCCTTCTCCCTATCGGCGACAACTTCACCATGGGCGTCGACGACGCGGTCAAGGCGATCAAGTTTCTCGGCCCGAAAAAGGTGGTTCCGATGCACTACAACACCTGGCCCCTGATCGAGGCCGACACGGAAGTCTTCTCGCGAGGATGCGAACGCGCTGGAGCCGACCCGAAAATCCTCGCCCCCGGCGAAAGCCTGGAGTTCTGAAGTGGAGGCCGGGGATGGTCGCGGGAATCCCCTTCCCTCGGCCCGCATGGGAAGCGGCGGGAATAGTGCTGAAAACGCAAGCTGCACATCCGGAAACCGGCTTTTCCCGGGGAGAGGGATAATTTATTGATTGGATTCTCCGGAAAAGGCGGGCATACATAAATGCCGTCTATGGCTTATCCATCGCTTCCTTCCTATCTTGAATCCAGAGACTTGCGGTCGAAAGATCTTCGGAACGTCGAGGCGGCGCTCATGACGTGCTACCGCTGGATGTTCCTTGCCCGGAGCGCCGACAACCGGATTCTCGAGCTTTTCCGCCAGGGCCTGATTCGCGGCACCGTCGCCGGCGGTCAGGGCAACGAGGGCCTGGTCGCGTCGATCGGGCTCCTGGCGGACAAATCGATCGATGTGATTTCGTTCTCCCACCGCGGCCTCGCCGGGAAGCTGATCTGGAGCATGCCGCTGGGCGAACATCTCAGTCATTATTTCGCGAACGCCGGGAGCCCGACCAGGGGACGCGAGGGAAACGTCCACTACGGCGATCCGAAGAACCGGAGCTATCCCATGATCAGCCATCTCGGAGCCATGCCGTCGAACGTGTTGGGCGGCGCGGATTCGCAGCGCCGAAAAGGGCATCCGGCGATCGGCGTGACCTTCTTCGGCGACGGCGCCAGCAGCACGGGCGATATCCACGAGTGCATGAACATCGCCACTCTCTACCGCCTGCCGATCCTGTTCGTTCTTGAGAACAACGAATATGCCTACTCCACGCCCACGTCGGAACAATTCGCGACCCCGGACCTGGTCAAACGGGCGGAGGGATACGGCATGCAAGGCGAGGTGCTGGATACCAGCGATACCGAGGCGACGTTGACGACCCTCTGCGCGGCCATGGACCGGGTGCGGGACGGCTGTTTCCCCTACTTTGTCGAGGCGAGATGCCTGCGCCTGCGCGGCCACGCCGCCTACGACACCTGCGACTACGTCCCCAGGGAAAAGACGGAGGAATGGGCGCGAAGAGATGCCCTGCCCCTGCTGCGCAGCCGCCTGGTCAAGTCGGGCGATGAGACGGAAATCGAGACGGTGGAGACGGAGTTGAAGGACTTCATCGAGGAGTCGGTGAAAGCGGCGATGGCACACCCACCCGCCGCGCCCGAAGGCATGAAAGACGACGTCTTTTCCCCGCGCCGCGCACGGATCGCGTGGTCGGCGGAGCAGGAACCGGAATCCCTCACCCTGGCACAGGCGCTCCAAAGGGCGCACCGAAAGATCCTGCGAGAATCGCCTGAGTCGATCGTGCTCGGACAGGACATCGCCACTTACGGTGGACCCTTCAAAGTGACGGAGAACCTTTTTAAAGAGTTCGGACACGAACGCGTGGTCAACACACCGGTCGCCGAATCCGCCACCGTCGGTCACGCCACCGGGCTGGCCCTGAACGGGCACCGACCGATCGTCGAGTTCCAGTTTGCCGATTTCGCTACCGACGCCACCACCCAGATTATCCTTAACACGGCCACCTACCACTTTCGCTGCGGGGCCGAAACCCCGCTCGTGCTCCGTTTTCCCTGCGGCGGCGGCCTCACCTTCGGGTCGTTCCACTCCCAAGACCTCGAAGCCCTCTACCTGCACATGCCCGGATTGAAGCTCCTCTATCCGAGCACACCTCAGGATGCGTTCAACGCGCTTCTCGCCGCGTACGAAGACAACAATCCCGTGCTTCTTTTCGAGCACAAGAAACTCTACCGCCGAAGCAAGCAGGAAGTCGTTTTCGATCCGGATTTCCGCGAAGTGTGGCATCCGCGGAAAGTGCGCGCGGGTGAGCAGGCGACATTTGTCACGTATGGTGAGATGGTTTACGAAGCCGAAGGGGCGCTCGACTATCTCGAGCCGGAATACGGAATCTCGGCCGACCTGTTCGATCTGCGTTGCCTTTCGCCCCTCGACCTGACTTTGGTGCGCGAATCGCTGGCAAAAACCCACCGGCTGATCGTTCTCCACGAAGGCAGGCGGAATGCCGGATTCGGCGCGGAACTGGTCAGCCGTCTGACCGAGGAACTCTTCTTCGAGCTCGAAGCACCGCCGCTCCGGCTGGCGTCCGCCGACACGCCCGTCCCATTCGCTCCCGAACTCGAAGCCGCGTACCGTCCGTCGCGCGACTCAATTATTGAATCGATTGCCGACTGGCTGGAACCATAATGCGTATGCCGATGGAACCGCTTCCCGAATCGCGCTGGGCACGAATCCGTATGTTCGCCATGGACGTGGACGGTATTTTGACGGACGGGCGCGTATATATTGCTTCAAACGGGACCGAAAGCAAGGCATTCTCGGTCGTGGACGGACTCGGATTGTCCCGAATACGGAAAGCCGGCCTTCTCGTTGCCTGGATTTCCGGCCGGGCATCGGATTCGACGACCGCCCGCGCGAGCGAGCTGAAGATCTCCCGGCTCCTGCAAGGTCGCAATGACAAGGAAAGCTGCCTTAAGGAGTTGATGGAGGAAGCGGGGCTGAAAGCCGCGGAAGTCTGCTACATGGGAGACGATGTAATCGATGTCCCGGCGATGAGGATTGCCGGCATCGGGGTGACCGTCCCCGAAGCGGCGCTCGCTGTCCGCGAGAACGCCGACTGGATTACCGCGCGTGCGGGAGGATTCGGTGCGGTGCGGGAAGTCTGCGACTTGTTGATGGACGCGCGTACAGAAAAGCAGTACGAAACCGAACGTTAACCCGCGGGTCTAATTGAACGTGAACACCAAATCCGCCCGCATCGCCAATTCAGGAAAGCCTCCCACTCGCTCAGCGGTCAGGCGGCGTTTTACCTTCGCGGCACTCGCCGTACTCTCAGCGGTCGCTTCAGCCGTCGAGTTTCGCGCCCAGATGACCCCCGATGCTCCCGCGGAGAACTTCTTCGTCCCGTTGTTCGGCGACGATGGCTACCGGATTTGGGACCTGCGCGGGCGTGAGGCACACTTCGTCAGCGACGCACAGATCGATGTGATCGGAATGCAGTTGAACGTGTACTCGGGCGGTGCGGAAGAGTACCTGGACATGCTCATCGAGAGCCCGGAGGCCCTCGTTTATTTTGATCGAAACGAGGCGCGGGGAGAAAAAGGAATCGTGGTAAACGGCGATAACTACCGTGCGGAAGGCGACGAGTGGACGTGGGAGCGCGAAGACAACCGCATCGTAATCCAGGGCAACGTACAAGTCACATTCTTCGAGGAACTGGAGGGGTTTCTCGTCCCGCTGCCTTGAGGCCGCGACCGCGTGCGGTTTTGTTTGTAACCGGCCAACCTTCACCATTACTATGGAATTCAGCAACTCACAAAGGTCATACATGCACCGATTGTCCGAAATACCGCACCGTATCAGACTCGCATCCCGGAGCTTCGGGATCGGACCCGCGCGCCGCCCCCTGCGTTTTGCGGCTCTCGCCGCCACACTGCTGCTCATCGGTTCACACGTGATTCCCCTCCACTCCGAGGAGACCGCATCCCAGGAACCCCGAATTCCGCCTCCGCCGGCCGGCGCCGGGCCGGTCATCCCGGAAACCGACAGGGAAACGTCTTCTGAAACGGTCATGGAAGGCGACCGCTTCGAGATGATTGCCCATGAGCACGAACTCCACTTCTTTGTCACCGGCAATGTCCGTGTGACTGGAAACAATATCGTTCTCACCTGCGACCGGCTCGAAGGAATCTCGTCGCGCAGCGACGAAGAAGTCCGCACCGGCGAACGGCTCGGCGGAATGGGACGGATTCGCAACATGGTTGCCATCGGAAACGTGTACGTGCACCAGGAGGGAAGAGAAGCCTTCGCCGGACGCGCCGAGGTGCTTCCCGACGAGGGACGGGTCATTCTCACGGAGTCTCCGGTCATCCGCGACGCACAGGGAGAAGTCAGCGGCGAAAGAATCATCCTTTACCAGGGTCTCGAACGCGCCGTCGTCGAAAGCAGCCCCGAGCGGCCCGCCCGAATTATCCTACCCACTCTCCCCGATCTCGGATTTCCCGGGAACGATCAACGGGAGGAGGACGAACACGACGAAGCCGAATGAGTTCGCAGACTGCCACAGAGCCCGAATCCGAGCGACAAACCGCCGAAAGCCCTCGCCGGATCTCCACCGAGAATCTGGTGAAGACTTATTCCCGAAAACGTGTCGTCGACGAGGTCAACATCCATATTGACGCCGGTGAAATCGTCGGGTTGCTCGGACCAAACGGAGCCGGCAAGACTACGTCTTTCTACATGATCGTGGGACTCGTTCCGGTGACCTCAGGAAAGGTTTTTATCGCCGGAGAGAACGTCACGCGCGTTCCCATGCACCTGCGCGCGCGTCGGGGCGTCGGCTACCTGCCGCAGGAAGCCTCGGTCTTCCGGAAATTGACAGTCGAACAGAACATCCGCGCAATCGCGGAAACGCTTCCGATTCGCCGAAAGGAGCGAAATCAGGTGGTCGAGCGGCACCTGGAGGAACTCAGCCTGACTCACCTGGCGAAACAGAAAGCCTACACTCTAAGCGGAGGCGAACGGCGCCGGCTTGAAATTTCCCGCGCCCTGGTCACCCGGCCGCGCTTTCTCCTGATGGACGAGCCTTTCAGCGGTGTCGATCCTATCAGCGTCGCCGACGTACAGGAAATCGTCCTTGAACTGAAGAAGCGCGGTATTGGAATTCTAATTACAGACCACAACGTCCGGGAAACGCTTCGCATCGTCGATCGCGCCTACCTGATATACGAAGGACGGGTTCTCACTGAAGGCGACAGCGAGTTTCTCATCAACGACCCTCAAAGCCGTCAGTTCTATCTGGGCGAAAACTTCAACCTATGAGCGTAAGAACGCCGATCAAAGTCCCCGAGAGCATCACAATCTCCCACTTCATCAAGAACTACGGGAAGGCGCTCAAAATGGAGTTGCTCACTAACAACCGCGGGCTCGGGCGCCGGCTAAAAGAGGGGCGGGTCAATCGTCCCGCACTCGCGTTGACCGGTTTCTTCAAGTATTTCTCCAACAAATGTGTCCAGGTCTTTGGTGCGGCGGAAATGACCTACCTGAAGACCTTCAGCGAAAAGGAGCAATACCACAAGCTCGCGCAACTCGCCAAACGAACCATCCCGTGCATCGTGCTCACGCGAAACTACCTCCCCACGAAGGCCATGCTGCGACTCGTCGAGGAGAAGAACCTTCCCCTCTTCCGCACCTCGTTCATTACCCGGCACTTCATCAATGCGGCCACGGTTTATCTCGAATACGAGTTTGCCCCGCAGACGACTGTTCACGGCACGCTCATGGATATAGGGGGCGCCGGCACACTGATCCGCGGCAGCAGCGGAGTCGGAAAGAGCGAATGCGCCCTCGCTCTCATCGAACGCGGACACAGTCTAGTCGCCGACGACCTCACCTATGTTTCATTGATAGATGAGCACAAGCTCATGGGCCGGAGTTCCAAACTGAGCCGCGGTTACATGGAATGCCGCGGCATCGGCATCATCAACGTCGCCGAGATGTTCGGAATCCGCAGCATTCGCCTTGAGAAACAGATTGATCTGGTTGTCACCTTCCGTACGTGGGAAGCCGGAATCGAAGAAGAGCGCACCGGACTCGACCAGGACTTTTTCGCGATCCACGGCATCAGAACTCCTCACGTTGAGCTGTTGGTACGCCCCGGTCGCGACATGGCGAGACTTGTCGAAGTCGCCGCACTCGGGCAGGCCCTCAAGGCGATGGGGCACGACTCCGCACGCGAGTTCAACGAGAAGCTGATTGCACACATGCGCAACCAGTAAGGCGGGTGCTCGTTCCGTCGATTCCCCTGGGGAAATCGTCTCAGCAGTTTGGGTGCCAGAAATTTTATCCGGGGTCCTTTTGTCGTGGTACCGTCAACCGGATACTAGGGTTTCCCCTCATAAATCAGCTTTATATGCGGCTTTCAGAATCGTGGCGAAACCGGGAAAAGTTATCAGCACAGACGGTGTGAATAACTTGTGAAAAAGTTGAGATTGAAAAAACTCCGGTAAGGGAAGTTATATAGGGCGGTTCTTGCAACGCGGTGCCTCGACCGGAGGCAGATCGCGGGGCGGCATAGCCCCCTTTTTTATTCAACTTTGGTTGGAATCATAAGACTTTTAATAAAAACAAGTTATGGATCATACCGTATGATGCGACCATTTCTTGCATATAACTTCGCATTAATGGGTAATTGTTTCCAATACCGTTGTCTGGTCGACAGCCGTCCCCGAATTCAGGGGCTCAGAAGAGTTCGCCGCTTGTGAATAAATTTTCAATGGAACTGTAAATTGATGATAGAAACGACAGTTAAAGTTAATAAAAACATTTGGCAGGGAGTAAAAGACGACCTCAGAGAAATCTTCTCGCCCGACGTTTATCAAATGTGGTTCGAGCCCTTGCTCTGTGTGGAAAGCGGGGAGGATTTTCTTGTTCTCGGCGCTCCCAACGATTTCGCGGTTTTCTGGCTTCAAGATAATTATTGCGATATTATCGCAGAACGAGTGCGCATTGCCGTCGGGCGTCCCGTCGGCATCACTTTCCGGCGGTGCGCCGCCCGTACCTCAGTAAAAACCGCGTCCACCAAAGGCAAGTCGGGCGCCAACGCCGCCGGGGAACGCTCGTCGCAACCCCGCGGTTCGAAGTCACCGGCCAACGGCTCCGCACCTCCGAAGACGCCCTATCTTCTGAATCCACGGAACTCGTTCGAAAATTACGTGGTAGGTTCGAACAATCAGTTGGCCCACGCCGCCTGCGTCGCTGTCTGCCAGGCGCCGGCACAGGCTTACAATCCCCTCTTCCTCTACGGGGATACCGGCTTGGGAAAAACGCATCTGATGCAGGCGGTCGGCCACCAGATTCTGAAACGGAACGACGCCGCGAAGATCGCCTATGTCTCGTCGGAAAAATTCACCAACGAGTTCATCAACGCGATCCAGGAAAACACGCTGACGCGCTTCCGGAAGCGGTACAGGCACGTGGACATCCTTCTCATTGACGACATCCATTTCCTGAGCGGAAAAGAGCGGATCCAGGAGGAATTCTTCCACACCTTCAACGAACTGTTCGAGTCCCAGAAGCAGATCGTGCTCACGAGCGATCGTCCGGCGAGTGAGATCGAGAAACTGGAGAGCCGGCTCATCTCCCGTTTTCAGTGGGGACTCGTTACGGATATCCAGGCGCCGGATTTTGAGACGCGGCTTGCGATCCTCCGGAACAAAGCGAAGAACCTCCAGTTCAGCGTTTCGGAAGAAGTCATCAATTTCCTCGCAAAGCGCATCACCAAGAACATCCGGCGTCTTGAGGGCTCCCTGATCAAAGTCGCCAGCTATTCGGGATTGACGGGACAGTCCCTGGACCTGACTTCGGTGGAACGGCTGCTCGCCGATATTCTTCAGGAAGAAGCCCAGCACCAAGTCACGATCGAGATGATCCAGAAAAAAGTCGTTGATTTCTATGAGCTGCGCCAGTCAGACATGGTCAGTAAACGCCGGCCGAACAATATCGCTTTTCCCCGGCAAATCGCCATGTACCTGTCGAGGATCCTCACAAAGAATTCTCTCCAGGAGATCGGCGAAGCGTTCGGAGGCCGGGATCACGGCACGGTCATGTACGCCTGTCGAACTGTCGAAAACATGATGGACCAGGAGGATTCCATACGGACCAATGTCGAATACCTGAAGAATCAATTGGCGAAAAACTCCTGAAGCCGGCTTGACGTCGATCCGTGTGCAGGGGTCAGGTGTCCGTTTCCATGCGGAAACGGACACCTGACGCGACCGCCCCGAAAACCGATTCCCTGCGCGCGCAAGTTTTGTCTGGCCACGCCTCTTTTTTTGTCGGAAGGTACGGGTTTATATGGACCTGACAGATGAGCAGAAGCAGAAAGTGACGGAGTGGGTCTCTCAGGGGCTGAATCTTTCCGACATCCAGAAAAAGCTGGATGAAGAGTTCAGCGTCTCCCTGACCTATCTGGACATCCGTTTTCTGATTGACGACCTGAACCTGGAAATCCCGGAAAACGAGCCCAAACCCTCCGCCAATGACGACCTTCAAGGCGATGGGGAGGCAAAGCCACAGGAACCGAAAACGGACGACTCCGGATTCGCCGACCTGGAACCGGCAGGCCGGGAGGGAGTCGCCGTCGAGCTGGACCGTATCACCAAGCCCGGCGCGGTGGTCAGCGGCAAGGTGACGTTCAGCGACGGCAAGTCCAGCAATTGGGCATTGGATCAGGCGGGACGCCTGATGCTTGAAGGGGCCGAACAAGGCTACAAGCCGAGCCAGGAAGACTTGCAGGCCTTCCAGCAGGAGCTGAGTCGGCAATTGCAGCAACAGGGCTTCTGACCCGACTCTCCCGACATATTTAGACAACCGAAATACGAGGGACGGTCGCAGGTGTTCGCCGTGCCATGACTCGCGTTTGGCGGCACCGGGTCTTGCTTGCCCGATGATCATTCAATCTATTGTTTCTCTTGATCGGAATGAATTAACAAGGTCGGTCGTCACGAAGGCGGAACGCGACCTCTGGGATTTATCCGCCGCCCCGGGCAACCAACCGGCCTTCGCTCTTCGAGTCGGGCGCTTCACATGCCGACACCCCAACGATTGCATCGAAAACGACGTCAATCGAGCATCACAGAGGGGTAACATGCTCTGAGTCTGTTTCGCGAATCCGCCTAATCCACATCCACCACCCGGCGTAGCTGGGTAAAGAGCAGCTTGCAGGCGATTTCGCTTTCGGGAAGAGCCGTCATACGCGCGAGCGCGCTCCTGTATGTTTTCAACTGCTCGGAATACTCGCTCGCCGCCGAAGCGAGGTCGCAGGATTCGCCGAGTTTATCGGTTTTGTAATCCAGAATGGTTCCTCGACAAACGCGACCGGTCCCGTCCTTTTCGATCGTAACCCGGTCGAACGTTCCGGTCAGCCACTCATCGCGTAAAATCACCTCGAACCCGCGTTCCCTCCAGACTTCCGCGCCCGGATCGGGCCTTCCAAGCACACGTCGCACGGCATCGACGCGTAAACATTCCAGGACCTCCCCGCACGCCTCGACCGTCATCGGCGCAGCGTCTTCCTCCGACATCGCCGATTGAATCCTCGATTCCGTGTCTTCGTCAAACCACTCGATTCCGGCAAAGATCTCATGAACGCGCGTGCCGAAATCGAGGCTTTTGCGTGAATCGAGCGAAAACAGGCTTATCGCATTGATCTTCCGCGCCTTCGCCTTCGACGGCGTTTTCCGTCGATGCCGCACGCACCTCGGGAAATCAATCACACCCGTTTCAACGACGCCCGACCGCGGAACCTCATCAATCGCCTCGATTCCCGCGTGCCACGCTGCGTCCCCTTCCTCGTAAACAACCTTCGTCTCGGCCTCCCCGATCCTTCGGCTCGTCGCTTCGCCCGAAATGAGCGTCTCGTTGAGCAATCTGATAAAATTCGCGGAGCGCGAATTCTCTTTCATCGGCGGCGCGATCAAGTACATCGCTCTTTTCGTGCGGGTCATCGCCACGTAAAGCTGGCACAATCTCTCGTAACATGCATCCGCCGCCGCAACTTGATCGTAGGCGGCGAGAACGTCGTCGTTTTCCACGATCTCCTTCGTGGGAAGGTCGAAAACCCACTCCACTTCACGGTGTTCGGTCTGGCAAACGCCCATTCCGTCGCGACGGCGGGCCAATCGGTTCCCCTCGAGATGCGGCAGGATCACCATATCGAACCCCAGTCCCTTCGCTTTGTGAATCGTCATCACCTGGACGGTTTCCGCCGTTCCGGATTGGCGAACCGAATAGGCTGAAATATAGTCGATGAAATCGGCGACGTTGCGGCCGCCCTGCCTGTCGAACCTTCGCGCGGCGGCGATAATGATCTCCGAACGTCCGCGGCTGAATCGCTCGATCCCCCCATGTTCCTCCAGCCGCCGAAACCATTCCGCCGCGGTCGCCGAGAATCCCTCGCGGTGGATCCCGTCAAGAATCGATTTGATCGCCGCGACTCCGCTGGGAAAGCGAGCCTTGATCAACTCTCCAAACGGCGTCATCAGTACGTGCTCCCGCGCGTAACTGTCTCCCGGATACGCGGCCCACTTGAACAGCGAGAGCAATGCAATCCCTAGTGGATTATCCACTCCCGGATGAATATCCGTTTCGCTTGCGACAGGCATGTCGCCGTGTTCACGCAGGTAGTGAACCACCTCATTCGCCTTCCGGTTGCTCTGAACGAGAACCGCGCAGGAAAGCCCGCGCCGCAGAGGCTGCACCTCGCGAAGTGTCTCCAGTATCAGGGCGTGTTGCTCCTCCGCGTCGGCTGCCTCGAAATAAGCCGCGTAACCGCTCGCATCCCGGTGACGCGCTTCGTGTGAATCCCATCCGTCCCGCCAGCGCGCGACTGCCGCTTCCGGAAACATCCCGCTCATTGCTGCATGATCATCGAAGACACGGTTGACCGTTGCGATCACGGCCGGACCCGACCTCCACGATTCACTCATCCGCCTCTCGACGATTCCCGAAGGCGCCGCCTGGTTGTAATGATTGAATATCTCACGAAACAGACGAACGTCGCCCTGCCGCCAGGCAAAGATCGCCTGTTTGACATCTCCGACATAAAAGAAACTCCGGCACCCCTCCGCGTCCTGAACCACTTCGTCGATCAGGTTACGCAGGACCGCCCATTGGGCGTTGCTCGTATCCTGAAACTCGTCCAGCAACCAGTGATCGAACCGCCCGTCGAGCCGGTAATCAATCGCAAGGCGGTCTCCGGACGGATTCCCCTGACCGAGACAGGGCGCCGTGCCTCCCGGCGTCCCCGAAAGGAGAATGAGGATATCTCCGAAAGTCAGTCGTCCTCCCGCCCGAACCAACTCGCCGTAAGCGGTTTCATAAACGTTCAGGATCTCATACAACCCCCGTGTCACCTGGAGCTTCGTCTCGAGTTCCGCCGCGAAGAGGCGGCGAATCACGTTAGCAAGACGCCTGCACTCCTCGCCGGCAATCCTGAGCTTCTTTCCGCCGATCACGTAGTCGGCTTCACCCGATTCGAGTTGTTCGAATACCTTCAAGGCGTTAGTCACCGGTCGCTTCATCCCGGTAAGCCAGGGCGCACCGGGACTCCATTCTCTTAATGCGCTCAGAAACTTCTCCACCGTCTCGCGCTGGCGATCGGTCAGCTCCCTGTTGGCAAACAGAGTCGCCAGCGTCTCGATATCCTCATCGGGCTTCCCCTTGAAGCCGAGCCAATCATTTCCCTCCGGCCAGATGCGATCCGGGTTGCCCCACGCACCCGGTTCGGGAGCCTGAAGAAAGACTTCGTGATTCTCCTCGATAAAACGGTCGAGCCTTGCGCCGAGGCGCTTCTCCTCCGTTCCCCACGTCGCCTGCTTGAATGCCTCGAGAAAGGCCTTACGGGTATCGTGGCGGCTCGCGGGATGATGAAAAACATGATCGTACACACGCTGCTTCTCCGTCCGCACCGCGTTTTCATCGAGAATCTCCGGCGGACCCGAGAGGCCCAGTTCGAAGGGAAAGTTACGGATAATCCGGTAAAAGAAGCTGTCCAGCGTTCCCAGTTCCAGGAGGTGCATGCGGTCGATCACCCGCTCGAGCATATCCAGAAATTCCCGACACCCTAAATCCGGACAACCGATCGCGCCCGCAAGCCGCACCGCCTCCGGCCGATCCCGTCCGGCCCGCGCGAGTTTCTTCAGAATCTCGTCAAAAAACTCCCCCGCCGCCTTCCGCGTGAAAGTAAGCGCGATGATCCGTTCCGGTGCCGCTCCCAGGGCCATCAACTGAATATATCTATTGGTCAGTTGATACGTTTTTCCCGAACCGGCGGAAGCCAGGATCATTTCGTTCCGAATACGGGAGGCACTCATTCCGCCCTCCCCTCGTCTCCGGCCGATCCGCCGGGAAGCCGCTCCGGGCTTGCCATGCCAACCGGATCCCCGAAGAACAGTTCTTCAAACGCGTCGTACTCGACCGATTCCGCCGGCGGCCAGAAACGACCCCGGCGCAGATCCGCCACGACTCCTTCCGCGCACCGAATCGCCGAATCGATCAGATCCGGCGACGAATCCTCCCAGAGGCGAACTCCGGTCTCACTTACCGCCTTGGGGAGGTTGAAGTAACCGCATTGAACCTCGTCGCCGCACCGATCCCTGACCGCCCGGCGGTAGAGCGGAAGCTGGAGTCCGGTCCACCGGAAATCCTTTCCTTCTTTGGAAAATACCGCGTACTCGGGAAAATCGCCAATGTCTTCGGTCTTCTTCAACGCCGAGAAATGATCCGTCTCGGGCGGCTTGCTCTTATCGGAGGTCTTGTAATCGATGATTCGATACAGTCCGGTATGCTCGTTTCTCTCAATCCGATCGATCTTGCCCCGAAGCGGCATTCCGCCGATCGAGAGTCCGGGCTGTTCACGAAATGTCCATTCCACCTCCTCGATCAACCAGCCGTTCGCGCGCTCCTCCGCCTGGACGCGAGCCAGGCGGGCAAGCCGCTGGGCGGCGGCCTCTTTCTGAATCATAAGCGGCGCCGACAGGTGTCTTCCGTACCTGCCGGTAAAGAGCCGGTTTAACCGGTCCTCGAAAAAATCCCCTATCTCGGCGGGATCCTCGCTGTGTTTCAATCGATGATCGTTCCCGAACTCTTCGAGCACCCGGTGACAGATGTTACCGAACTCCGCATCGTCCATTTCCGCCTTCCGCGGGTCCATGGGCTCCATTTCGAGCACCTCCGTCAGATAGTATCGAAACGGGCACTGAAGATAACGGGCAAACTGCGTGACGCTGATCGTCTCCGGATGTGCGGCGGTACGGGGCGCGAGTCTCCAGGGACTCGTCCACGGCGCCCGGATCCCGGATACCGGGGCATCCGCAAACAAACGGGCAACCCGGTCGGGCAGCGTATCCTTCGGGCAGCGCAACAAGAGGCGGGACGGACGCAATGGATCGCCGGCTTCGCTGGTCTTCCCGCAAACGACATCGACCCGTCCGCGATCGCGACGCGAACGGAAAAGCGATTCGAAAATGTACAGGTCCCGGGCAAGGCGCGCGCGATTGTTTTTCAATCCCAGCGCCTGGCGCAGCGACTCGGGCACAAAGGGATCTCCGGTGATCGATTCCGGGACGCTGTGTTCGTTTATTCCTGTCAGAATCAGGCAGGGTGCGTTCTCCCACAACAATTCCAGCCATCCCTGCAAGTCAACGGCCCGCTCGGGTCGCTCCTCTTCGATCCGTTTCTCTCCAAGCAACGCCAGAACCAACTCCAATCCGTCCGCGCCGCGCGGAAGCGATTCGGCTGCCGCCGATCCCCGAAGTTCGCTCAGCAAAGCCATCAACTCCCCGGCCACGGTCGCATAGCGCCGATCGGATGCGTCGTCTTCGTCGAAATGGCGGCCTCCGTGCAATCGCTGCATGACCGCGGGAAGAACCTCCCAAAGCGGACCGCCCGACAATTCTTTGAGCAACTCTCCGATCACTTCGATAATCCGCCGAACGACCGAGGCGCCGGCTTCGTCATTTCGAGCCAATCGAAAAGCGTCGTCGATATCTCCCGGAAGATGGCGCTGGTGAAAGGCATCCCAGCACCGAAACATTTCGGGGGCGCCCGGCAATCCACTCAGGCTCTCCAGGTACCGGAAAAACAGCGGACAGCGCAGCAAATCGCCGGAAACCGAAAACCCCGGATACCTCATCAGGTCGCGGAAGGCGCCGAGCACGACATACAATTCCTCGGATTTCACGGAAAACCCTTCGGGATTGTAGCCGTTGACCCCGCATTGCTGCGGGAGCATCCGCTCGAGGAAAGGAATCACCTCCGCGTCGGGGGCGGCGATCGCGGCCGATGCCGCCGGATCCCTGCACACCGCCAACAGGCTCGCCGTTCTGGACGCCTGATCCTCCGGACCTCCGCCGAGATGCAATTGCCCGTCATCCGGGCCGGCCTCAAGCTCGCTCGCCTCCCACTTCTCCGGCAACGGTCGTCCCCATTGATCGAAGTAATCGCCCCGCTCCTCCTCGCAGTAAATCACGACCTCGATAGGAATCGCCGATGCGACATGTTCAAGCACCGACAACGCCGCCGGCAGGAGATCAGGCACAGCCAGCAATACGACCCGCTCGACCTGATCGGGAAGCTTCGGGTCGCCGGCGAACCCGATTTTCGCCTCCTCGGCATCCTGCAATCCCCACCCCGCCAACTCCCCGCGATAAAGGCGTTCGAGCCGGCCGATTTCCCGCCACCGTTCGCTTTCCCCGAATTCCCCCGGCATTCGCGCGGCCACGTCCTCCATTCGCAACCCGCCTTCACCAAGAAGTTTCTTCACCCGCATGAATTCACGGGCCGTTCTGAGCGCCCATGGAAAGTCGCGCCGCTGGGGCGCCGAAGGAAAGAGCGCCGCACAGGAATCGAGCTCAACTTCCTGAAGCACATTTGTCCACGCAAGCAGCGAATCCGCCGCGCCTGCAATCCGGTGCTTATCGAGAGCATGCGTAAGCAGGAACTCCGGCGTCACCACCAGCGGAGGAAAAACCGCGCCGTCTCGGGAAGCGGCCCGAACGGCCAGCGCCTCCCTGAGACGCCTCCCGGCCTGACGGCTCGAAACCACGATCAAGTCGGAAGCAAGGTCGATATTCCCTTCGGCCCAGTCGCGCGCAAGATACCCTGCGGCCTGCGTGGGAAGATCCTTTTCACGGGATATGAAGTGTCGCTCAAGCTGCATAAATCGACGCTAAAACAAACCTTGCGGTGATTCCAATGTTTGAACGCATCCTTCTGTAACCGAAAAGCTCAGGCTTCCATCGCCACCCACTCCAACTGCTCCAGCTCATTGTCGCTCGTGGATGTGTTGCCCTCCGCTTCGTTTCCGCCCGCCACCTGGGACCAATCAATCCGGTATCCGCCGGTCCGCTTCTCCGGCCTGAGCCATCGCCTCGCCTACTCCCGGAGTTTTTCCTTCAACTCCTTCGGAATGGGCACGGCTTTCAGTTCGCGTTCAGCCCTTCTCTCCATGGGAACACACGCCACCTTGAGCTCGCCCCGCGCGATTTCCTTCTCGGGTTCACCGGATTCGCCGGAGCATTTCCAGAAGCGAAACCCGAACACGATCGATCGCTCGCCGACCTTTTCGACGACGAGTCGCGTTTCAAGCACGTCCTCAAAATATACGGGCGCCAGGTACTCGCAAAAGACCCGGACCTTGGGCCACCCGTACCCCCCCTCTTCTCCCCTTCCAAACATCGAGCAGCCCCGCGAACGCCAGAAGAGCGCCTCCGTCTCCTCCATGAAACGAAAGAATGCGGCAAAGTGAACGATACCGGCCATGTCGGTTTCAGCGAATTCGATCCGGCGCCTGCGGGAAAACTCGGATGCCATAAACGCTATCATTCGGAATGATGCTTCGCCTGTCACGCCTTTTGAAGGGTTTGGCTTCGGATCAGGATCTTGCGTGCGAATCATCGGGCGATGCAAAACGGCGCACTCGCTCATCACGGTACGACCGGACCTGCCACCAACCTTCCAACCATCACTTCCTTTCACCTCGGACGCACGGAAAGGGCGCGCGTCACTGGCGATTGTTTCCACGACGGGATACCGCAAGACCGCCGGGGACGTTCAGTACAGGTCCTCTTTCCGAATGCGTTTCACGGCGATGAATTTTCCGCGGAAGAGTTCGTCCAGCTTTTGGCGTGTGGCGGGAGGAATCTTATGGATCGCCTCTTCGAGGGGCGGAAGCGGGGAAGGGTCCTCCTCGGGATCGGCGTTTCCGGTGCGCCCGTTTACGCCGGCGTCCCGATCGGCCGGGCGGGATTCGGTGCTGGCGCGCTGGCCCATCGCGTCCCATTCCCCGTCGTCCCATCCGCCTTCCTCCGGGGCGGCTGACGCTCTCCGCGGCTCTTCCGCCGCCTTCGGACCGGTTACTCCGCCGTTGTCAGGGTCGGAGGAGACTTTTTTTTTTCGGAGGACTCGTCCTCCGGCATCGATGCGGCGAGTTCGCCGAGCTCCCGGATGACTGCGTCGATCGCCCGCGCTCTGCCCGCTTCGACAGCGTTCAACAGGACGATCTCAAAATTGATCTTTTCCGACAGCCCGTGCATGACTTTCGCCTGGCCGTCGCGCAGAACCTCAAGAATACGGGTCACCTGTTCCGACGATACGGAACCGCCGAGACGTTCGCTTTTCCCGTTGTTCCGGATTCCTTCCACCAGAGTTTCGCGGAAGAACGCCTGCAAATCGACGAGCGCCCGATGAAGATCCCTTCCCTCCGAAACCACCGCGTCCACGCGCTCGAGGAGTTCGCCGTAGTCGCCCTGCACGATGCAGCGGGCGAGATCGCGGATGTGCTCTGCGGAAAGGATGCCGTAAACCTCCTGAACGTCGCCGGCCGTAATGCGGTTGCCGCAAAAGGAGATCATCTGGTCGAGAATCGATTGCGAATCGCGCATTCCGCCGAACGCCAGCCGGGCGATCGCCTCGAGGGCATCCCGCTCAACCTCGATCTTTTCCTCTTTCGCGATATGCTCGAGGCGATCGGCAATCAGGTCTTCCGAAATCGGTTTGAGCTCGAAACGCTGGCACCGCGAAACTATCGTGGGAATCACTTTCTGCGCTTCGGTGGTCGCAAAGATAAATTTGACGTGCGAAGGCGGCTCTTCAAGCGTCTTCAACAGGGCGTTGAACGCCTGTGTGGACAGCATGTGGACTTCGTCGATGATGTAGATCTTGTACTTCCCCTGGGTCGGCGCGTAGCGAACATCGTCGCGCAGGTCGCGGATCTGATCGACGGAATTATTCGAGGCACCGTCGATCTCCATGACGTCCATGGAACTGCCCGACGTAATCGACCGGCACGAGGTGCAGGAGTTGCAGGGGGTCGTGGTGACACCTTGTTCGCAATTCAGAGCCTTCGCAAAGATCCGGGCCAGACTCGTCTTCCCGGTCCCCCGGGGACCGACGAACAGGTAGGCATGCGCGATCCGGTCCCGTTCGATCGCGTTTTTCAGAGTTCTGACAAGGTGATCCTGACCGATGACATCCTCGAAGAGCTGCGGACGCCATTTTCGCGCTATGACCTGATAACTCGCCGACATCGCTGTTGTAATAAAAGAAAAAAAGTGGCCAGGCTGCCTACGGCACATGTGGAGCGGTGCTACCGTTGCTACCTTCCGGTCCTGGCGGAGTTCGCCCGTCCGACATTGCATAGGACCTGGCCAAGTCTCAACCTACCCCCTGGGTCCGGCCTTTCAACCCATAAATCACATTAAATCCCGTTCACGCTTCCGCGCTCATTGCGAAGCCCCGTAAAACTCTTCAATACGTCGCACAACGTACTCGTAATCAGCGGCCGACAACGCGCCCTCACGCCTCAATGCCCGCGCCCGGGCCAGCCTTTCTTCTTTCTCCGCCTCGGGATCATCGCCCGGGCGGGCGGGGAGCAGACGCGGACGAAGGCTTACGCTGACTTCGGAGGGCAGCAGGTCGTTCAGGGCGCCCGTATAATCATCGCTGGAAAACCGGAAAAACGCTCGTTCGCCCTCGTTCGACACCGTATAAAGGATCACTTCCTCCGCGAAAAACTCCCTCTTTTCGATACGAACGATGTGCGCGGTTCGCCGCGACAGAGGGATTTCCATAGGAGTGGTTCCCGCCCTTTCGTGGTTGATATAAACCGTCGCCCCCGGCGGTTCGGAATCGATGGGTATGCGTTGGTGGCTGCCTTTGAACAGGGTCGCGCAACCGCTGGTTACCAGGATGAGCAACCCGGCGGCCGCAATGAGCTTTAAGAAATTCCGTTTCATGCTGTAAAACACTCAGGAAATCACGCCGAGGTTTCTCTTTCAAGACTAGAACCCGCGCAAATGAACCGTAACGAGGTTCGGGCGGACAGTGCGTTCAAAAGCGCATCCGCAGACCGGCGTTGGCGAAAATCGGCGAACCCTGGGTCACCAGGCCGCCTCCGGTGACTCCGTCGGCGTATCGTTTATTGAAAAGATTCTGTACCCCGCCGAAAACCTCCCCGCCCGCCCAGAGCGTCCGCGCCGCATAAAGATCAACCACGGTGAATCCCGCCAGTTTCCGGTCGTTCAGGTCGTCCTCGAACTGCGGCCCGTTGTAACGCAGGATAAGATCGACCTCGACAATCGAAGGATGGGAAAACCCGATTCCCCCGACGATCACGTGCTCGGGTACCTGTGCGAGCCGGTTGCCTTCAAGCGCGGATTGATTGGTCGCACGCTCCACCCGCGCATCGGTAAACGCGTAGCTGGAAAAGAGCTTCCAGTTCTCATCGATCTGAAAATCAATTTCCACTTCCAAGCCCCGGATGCGCGCCAAATCCAGATTCTGACGCTGACGGTCGACACCGCCGATCGGATTATCCTCGTCGATCGTCACATTGGCGACCGGGTCGCCGACCTCGTTCCAGAAACCGGTTACGCCGACGCTCACGCGTTCGCCGAAATCCTGATCCACTCCGATTTCAGCGCCGGTAAGTCGCTCAGGATCGAGTTCCTCGTTTGCGAATGTTCGGTCCGACCCCACTTGAAACGGGCGGTACAGTTCGTTTACCGTCGGAATCCTGAAACCCCGGTACACGGCCGATCGAACAGTCGTGCCCTCCGCCGGAGTGTACATTAGCCCTATCCTCGGGTTGAAAACCGTGCCGTCGCGATTGTCAAAGGTCTCCCTTTCCTGATTCGGCTGATCCATAAACCCATCGAACTGCCGCCAATAGTCCAGACGCCCCCCGGCCGAAAACCGCCATGAAGGACCGGGCTCATAGATCGTCTCGACGAATGCGCCGACGAGGAATTGTTCGCCGCCGGCAATCCGGTCGTCCCCGGCAAATACCACGAATTCATTGGTTTCGCCCCGAACCCAACGCGAATCCGTACCGACAATCAGCGTTCCGTTTTCGGCGATTTCGCGCCTGTTGATCAGACCGCCTCCAACCGTTCTGGCGGGAATATCGAATTGGTCCAGCACCAGGGTTTCCGAATTGCGGTCGGCGGCAACCGAGGAAAACGTGCTCTCGGACGATCCGCGCTCTCCGTACGCGACAAGCTCCAGGGACGAGCCGTCCGGTGCGACTGCGTCGAGCCTCGCGCTGAACCTACCGGATTCATGGGCGTTGCGCGTGACCGGCGTGCCGTTGCCACGGTTCTCTTTAAACCATCCCGCGCGCAGAGTGAGGAGCATATCCTCCTCAATCGCGTACTCCAGCGCGCCATTGAGAAAGCGATGACGCGACCACGATTCGATATCGACGTCTCCCCGCTGATCCGACCTGACCCGTTTGTAGCCGCCGGTACTGAAATACCTGCCCTCAATCAACACCCCGACGGGCCCCCGCACATCGCTGGCGGAAAACGATATTCTCTCGGTATCGCGCATACCGTAACTCGCGGTCGTGCGGAGCGATTGCGGTTTGGGGCGCCGCGGCACCAGATGGATCACCCCGCCAAGGGCCGCGTTTCCCCAAGCCGTGGAGCCGCCGCCCCGAACGACTTCAATACGCTCGATGTTTTCCAGATCCATCCGGTTCCAGTATACCCACCCGCCGAACGGATCGTTCGCGGGAATCCCGTCGTACGAAACAAGCGAGCGGCTTGTGCCGGAAGGCCCGATTCCGCGCAACGACACGCCTTGAGTGGTGGGATGAGCCACGAGACCGCTCGTGCGCCGAAACAGACTGAAGCCGGGAACCTGGCGCAAAAAATCGTCCGCGGTTAACGCCGGAGTCGATGTGAGGGCGTCCTCGTCGAAATAGGTCACGTTCAGCGGCGTGTGCGCGGGATCTTGCGGCGCCCGGCCGGCGGTCACGATCAGCGGTTCCGTCTCCACAGGCGCATCGCCGGGGACTTCCTGCGCCGAGGCCATTCCCGTTGTGACAATCACTCCGGCAACCAGCGCAAGGGTCCACCTCCAATGAGGCCGCCGGCGCCCGGCAGCCAGGAGTCCGTTTACCGGACTCATTTGGGAATCGGGGGGTACCATTTTCATCAATCGTCAGATCTCCTTTCGTTTTGAATCGAGAATGATGGTCACGGGACCCTCATTGGTCAAAGACAACATCATCTGCGCGCCGAATTCACCAGTGGCGACGGACATGCCAAGCTCCGACTCCACCGCACGAATCAGCCTTTCATACAGAGGCGCCGCACCGGCCGGATCCGCGGAACGATGGTAGGACGGACGGGTTCCCTTGCGCGTGACGCCCAGCAACGTGAACTGACTGACCACCAGAACATCTCCCCCGATATCCTTCACCGAAACGTCCATTCTCCCCCCAGGCCCCGGAAAGAGTCTCAATCCGACGATCTTCTTTGCCAGCCATTCGATATCGGCACGCTCATCCCCGGACTCCACGGCAACCAACACAACAACACCGCGCCCGATTCGCCTGGCCGCTGTCTCCCCGATTTCCACGGATGCGGAAGAAACTCGCTGAATCACCGCGCGCATTCCTTTATCTCCCCCAATGACCCTCGCCCGTCAATGCCGGATACAAAACCCAACTTCCCGATTCTGAAAAGGTTGCCGACCGGATTCGCCGTTCCGGCCCGCGGTCGGCCGAAAACACGAATTAGGTCTTTACCCGGAGGGATCAAATTCACAGTTTAATGGTTTGCTGCCATGGCGAGTTCGAATCATTCATCTCACTCAGTCTGGAACCTGCGGCGCAGGATTTCAGGTGCCCCCGGGTCTCGGTTTGCCTTTCTCGTCAGCGCCTATACGTTGATTATAATCGCGAGCCTCTGGCTCGCGTACCAATTGAGATTCGATTTCGCCGTTCCCGAATCGATCCGGGAGGATATGCTTTGGGTCTTCATCTGGGTAATTCCGCTCAAGCTGCTGCTCATCGAGCTTTTCCGGCAATTTGATCCGGTCCTCAGCCACTACAGCACCCCGGACCTGTTCAAGAGCCTCTTCGCGCTGCTCTCCTCCTCTCTGGTAATGCTCGCGGTCTTCTTCACGCTCGGCAGCGATTACGCTCCGCCCCGCGGCGTCATTCTCGCCGACTTCTTTCTTAGCTTTGGAGGAATTTCCGCGGTGCGGTTATTTATCCGGATGTACCGGCAGCGGGCGGACGCCCTGCAAGCAGGCGAGGAAGACAGCATTCGGCACGTTGGAATCATAGGAACCGAGGATGCCGCCGCGAGCCTTGTCAAGGAACTGTTTCAACGTCCGTCCCTCAAGCGGAAACCCGTCGCCTTTTTCGATGATCAACCGAAGCAGCACGGGTCGAGAATTCACGACCTCCCGATTCTCGGGCCGCCGGAAATGTTGTTGGACGAGTCCGTGCGAAGCAGGTTCGACGAGGTGATTATCGCAATGCCCGGCGCCCCCGCCAAAAAGGTTCGCGAAATCATCTCCCTGCTGCAGCAAGTCAGGATCAAATTCACCACAATCCCGTCCATGCATCAACTGGCGACCGGAGAGGTGCGCGTCAGTCAATTGCGCTCGGTAAGTGTTCAGGACTTTCTCGAAACGGAGCCGATTCAGATTTCGAAAGAGAAGCTGGGTGCCTGCCTGAAGGACCGCACAGTCCTCGTGACGGGCGCCGGCGGAAGCATCGGCGGAGAGCTGTGCCGACATGTCCTCCTGCATTCACCCGGGAAGGTCCTCCTCGTCGAGCAGAGCGAGGTTCAACTCTTCCAGATCGAACAGGAACTGATCCGGCGGGGATACGAGGGAAGCATCGTACCTTTGGTGGGTAATATTCTCGACGAAGGACGAATGCGGTCGCTTTTCGAGAACCACCGTCCCGAAATCGCCCTTCATTGCGCCGCGCACAAACACGCGGTGATGATGGAACACCAGCCTGGAGAAGCCATAAAGAACAACGTGTTCGGAACGGTTCAACTTGCTCGAATCGCAATTGAGGCGAATGTCGAACGCTTTCTGTTCCTTTCATCGGACAACGCCCTCAATCCTTCGGATGTGATGGGCGCGTGCAAAAGGCTCGCTGAAATCTCGTTGCAGGCGCTGCAGAAGCGGAACGGGGATTCCACGCGGTTTGTTTCCGCGCGATTCGGAAACGCGCTCGGATCGACCGGAAGCTACGTTGAAACCTTTTCCCGGCAAATCGCCGCCGGCGGCCCTGTCCGGATTTCGCACCCGGAGGCCGTCCGCCAGTTCGTCACCATCCCCGAAACCTGCACCCTGCTCCTGGAATCCGTTGTTTCCGGAAAGGAAGGCGATATCTTTTACCTGGATACGGGCCAGCCCATATCGATCTATGAACTGGCAAAACAAATGATCGAATTGAGCGGCCTCCAACCCGAAATCGATCTGAAAATCGAGTTCACCGGATTGCGTCCGGGCGGGAAACTGGTCGAGGTGTACAGGCCCGACGAGCGGCAGGCCGAACAAACCGATCACGAGAGGATTCTCCGAATGCGAATCGCCCCGGAGACGATTCCCGATTTCGATCAGATCGAAAGATTTCTGGGCGAACTGAAAAAAAGCCTGTATCAGTCGGATACAGGCCAGATCAAACTTCGCCTCCGAAAAATGGTCCCCGAATACGATCCCTACCTCGACTGAAGAATTATACTTCCACTCATCAGGTTTGCGGATTT
This sequence comes from Opitutales bacterium, assembly GCA_007130045.1. GTDB lineage: Bacteria > Verrucomicrobiota > Verrucomicrobiia > Opitutales > T3Sed10-336 > PXDC01. The sequence continues at coordinate 8,590 of SLTG01000004.1, read as the reverse complement.
CCCCGTAGCGTGTTCGCTTGCGGACGCCCTTGTGGGCACCGGCCCGCACAATCCCGGCATACCGGGACACATGAATTCAGACGGAAGGCGATTTCCGTTTCCGAAAACCTGACGACGCACAGTATTGTCGCCGGAATCGGATCCCATTGACATCGCAGCAACAGGTAGAACCTACCGTCGCTCCGCGCGAAGCCGGTCGAAGGACTCCTGATCGGCGACAAAGCCCTCCGCGTCGTCTCCGACCCTAAGAATCTCAACCTTTTCGATAAGGTCGCCGGTGCGCACCGAATCCACCACGCCCTGACCTTCGACCACCTTACCGAAGACGGCATGCCCTCCGTCGAGGTGGGGCGTGGGCACATGGGTGATGAAAAACTGGCTTCCGTTCGTGTTTGGACCGGCGTTCGCCATCGAAAGCACCCCGGGCGAGTCGTGCCGAAGCGACGCATCGATCTCATCCGGGAAACGGTATCCCGGGCCGCCCCGGCCTGATCCCTCCGGGCATCCACCCTGGATCATGAATCCGTCGATCACACGGTGAAAAGTCAGCCCGTCGTAATACGGTTCGCCCGCCGGCCGGTTCGACTTGATCCTGCCTTCGGCCAGACCCACGAAATTCGTAACGGTCAGCGGAACCTTCTCGTAATGAAGGCGCAGAAGAATCTCCCCGCGGTTGGTTTTGATTTTTGCGTAGAGTCCGTCGTCCATTTCCTGCCCGGGCCTTTCTTCAGTGGTTTCGGTTTTCCCGTTCTCCGCCTCCGACGCGGACAACGCGCACGCAGCGAGGACAAACAGGCTGATCAATCCAAGGTGATAGGTTGTTCTCATAATGAATTAGCGTGATACCAGGACAGGACATCCTCGTCGCAAAATCGGTTCCGTCAAAGCAAAACGATCTAGCATTCGCCGCTCCCGGCCTGCGCGCACCCGCGGAACCGGCGTCATAAGCGGGTTGACCGGTCACGGATTATGGTGTTTCACCCCTTCCTTTCAGGAGATCTATCCAGGGCATGACGCAACGCCGGTTCCAATTCGGAAAGCTGAAAACGGTAGCCCGCCGTCTCCAACCGCTTCGGAACCGCGCGCACGCTGGCCAACAACATCTCGTCCGCCATTTCCCCGTACAGAAGGCGCAACCCGCTCGCCGGCACCGGGAAGATAGTCGGGCGCGAAAGCACTTTTCCCAAACCCCTGGTAAACTCGGCGTTGGTAACCGCATTCGGAGCCACCGCGTTGACCGCTCCCTTCAAATCCTCATGCGTGAAACAGTAATCGATAATTCCCAGCACGTCGTCGATCGCAATCCAACTTATGTACTGCCGCCCGGGTCCGATCCTCCCTCCAACACCCGCGCGAAACGGGGGAAGAATCTTCTTCAGCATGCCGCCGGCACGCGACAACACGGGTCCAAACCGCAGGCGAACAACGCGTACCCCTCCTTTCTCCGCAGGCTCGGTTGCCGCTTCCCACTCCCGGCACACACCGGCCAGGAACCCCTTCCCGGGCGGTTCAACTTCGGTGAGCACGTCGTCATTCCGATTGCCGTAATAACCGACCGCCGACGCGGATACCAGGACCGACGGTTTCCGATCGAGCGAGGCAATCGCCTCCGCCAGGAGGCGGGTTCCGTTTACCCGGCTGTCGCGAATTCGTTTCTTCCGGGCCTCCGTCCACCGGCCGGACGCAATATTCTCCCCTGCGAGGTGCACGACCGCGCCGAAACCTTCAAGGTTTTTCTTGTCGATTTCGCCGCTTTCAGGATCCCAGAAAACCGCCCCGTCCCCCGCCCTCGCACGATCGCGAGTCAACACGCTGACCCGGCGGCCCCGCGCCTTCAAAAACGGAATCAGGGCCGTCCCTGTCATGCCCGATGCACCGGATACCAACACCTTCTTATGCTCAAGCCTGTTCTCAACTTCGTCACCCATAGCCAAATCGAACATCGCGATTTTTTGTTCAAGAGTCAAACCGCGCTTTCCCAATAAACGAAGCGTTAGGCCTCGCCTGATGACCGGCCGCGGCGAACAAGACGGCCGGTCCGAAAATCCACGCAGCCCCGAAGCCGAATCCTTCCCCTCCCTCCGAAACCCTCCCTCCGGGATATCTCGCAATCGTTCCCCCTCCTACGCCGGCTTGGTCGCGAGCCAGAACCTGCATTCGTCCGAAAACTCCCGGACATCCCCCGGTTCGTTCGCGATCTCCGAACGCATGGCGTCGAATTCGTGCTCGAAACCGGTCGCCGCCAGATCCTCCAGCACCTCGGACCTGTCGGGAAGATGCATGAAAACGTCCCCCTCCGGAGCGCGAAAGAAATTGTCGCCAAACTCATTCAGGTCCGCCGGCTGCTCGCCCCGTGCCCAAATCTGCTGTTGCATCGCGAAAAGTTCCCTCAGGCTCCGATGCTCGCGGTCGTGAGTGGTAAAAACAAAGGCGCCACCGGGCCGCAGAACCCGGTTGATCTCGGTTAACGCGCGCCGCCGCCGCTCGCGCCCGGGAATCTGCATCAGACCGTTGAACCCGAATATCACCCCGTCAAACGCGCCGTCGTCCAACTCGAGCCCAACCGCGTCCCCGGTCCTCAACGCGATCCCGTACTCCATCAGTCCGCATAGCCGGCGGGCTTCACGGATCATTTCCGCCGAATAATCCACCCCGAGCAGATTACGGTATCCCAGCTCCCACAGGCCGATACAGATTCTTCCGGCGCCGCACCCAAGGTCGAGCAGCGAATCCTCCTCCCGGAAAACCCGGCGGAAAATCCTCTCTTCGGATCTCCACAGCCCGATGTTCACGACGCTCCGGCTGTAGTGCTCAACCACCCCGTCCGCCCGAAACGTTCCCTTCACTTTTTCCGCGTCCATATCCTTTCAAAAAATTCCTTGCGTTCTCGATGAACGTGTTTTTTATTCGTCCTTTTCCCATGAAAGCGACGATTAAAACACAAGGCAGACAATTTACCGTGACGGAGGGAGACATTCTCTTTGTGAACCGCTATCCGGACACCGAAGCCGGTTCCGAAGTGGAAATCAAGGAAGTCCTCGCCGCCGGCGAGGGCAAGAGCACGAAAATCGGTCAGCCTTACGTTGACGGCGCCTCCGTCAAAGCCAAGGTCCTCGAAAACAAGCGCGCCAGAAAGGTGCTTATCTTTAAAAAGAAGAAACGCCAAGGTTACGAACGCACCCGCGGGCACCGCCAGGAGGTTTCCGTCATCAAGATCGAATCCATTCAAGCATAAGGATCATACGCCATGGCACACAAGAAAGGACAGGGAACTTCCAAAAACGGCCGGGACAGCGTCAGCAAGCGCCTGGGCGTGAAGAAATTCGGCGGGGAAAAGGTCATCGCCGGCAACATTATCATTCGCCAGCGCGGAACAAAGACCCATCCGGGCAGAAACGTCGGAATCGGAAGGGATTACACCCTTTTCGCACTCACAGACGGCCAGGTGAAATTCGACAAACCCCACCGCCGCGTCCACGTCGATCCGGTCGCGTCGTAACCCGCCGCCGCAACAGGGAGGCCCCTGTCCTCACGGACAGGCCTACAAACTTACCCCCGTAGGCCGCTTCCGTAAGAAGCGGCTATCTCCGTGGATTTCCCGTTTTTTGACTTGGCAACCCCGCGCGTTCCCGAAAACTCGAAGTCACTCCATGAACGATCGATTGGAAGAACTCCGGGAACAGAAACGCATTCTACAAACCCACCTCCAATGGCTGGAAAAGGAGATCAGCACCGAAGCCGCGCGGGAGGCACCCCCCGAATCACCTCCGGAACCCCCTGAAGAAGAACCTGCCGGACAGGTCGCAGCCCGGCCGAATTCCCCCATCGCCACTTCGGCATTCACGCCCGGTCCTTCGCTGCCCGAAACATTGCAGCCGCCTGTTCAAATACCCGCGCCGCCCGCCGCACTTGAAGATCCTGAAGTCCCGCTCCCTGCGTCCGTCTCCCCTGAAGATTTCGAGGTGGATCACCACGCCGTAAAAAGCGAGGTCCGGCGGGGATGCCTCATCTACCTCACCCTCCTCACGGTCATCGTCCTGCTGTCAGGAGTCATCCTTTACCTCGTGTATTCCTGATCGTGCAAATTAGTCGCAGGACTTCAGACCGTCACCCATCCCTGCTGCAGCCGAACTCCGATTTCGAACCGGTTGGCTCGGCTGGATTCGTCCGGGTTTCCGAGTCGCCGTTTCGGCGAGTGAGCGCGGTGATCGTTATCTCTTCGATAAGTCTTAATATCAATAGCTTGGAAGATCATCACGCTCACCATTCGTTCTCAACGGATTGTTGGGTTGCAAGAGCTGGGAGAACAAATAAAATGCAGCGAATAAACTAGAATTAATCCATCGAAAAAATTATCCTGTGAAATATCCACTTCCAATATTATTAACGGTTGTCTTCATGTCGTCATTTCAACTGTTCAGTCTTGCTCGTGTCGGCAACGAATATCCTGAAATCTCCATAGTAATAGATGAAGCGTTCGAAGCTCCTGCCTCGCATGGTCTCACTAAGTTAACGGATGCATTACAGGCGAAAAATGTCACCTTTGAAAAAACCAAGTCCCTGGATGAAGCCCGGGGGGATAAGATTATTGTGGCAGGGTTGGGATTTGAGGCTGGTACGGCTTCGAACCTTTTAAAAGAAAGCGGCCATAATCCACCTCGGATACAAGAGGCATTGACGATATTTAAGACAAACTGGCAAGATAAACCAGTTTGGGTGATATGTGGCTTTGATGATCGGGGGTTAATGTATGCTTTGTTGGACGTGGCGAATCGCATAGGTTGGAGCGGCAGCGGAGAATCCGTACTGAGTAAGGTCAAGGAGAAAACAGAGAAGCCGGATGTAAGAGATCGTGCGATTTCTGTCTATACTTTTAATCGCTCCTATTGGGAAAGCAGGTTCTACGATGAAGCATATTGGGAGCGTTACCTTGATTTGATGGCAGACAGCCGACTTAACTCGCTAGTTGTGATTTTTGGATATGAGATTGATGGTTTTGTAGCACCTGCGTATCCCTATTTTTTTGACGTGGAAGGATTTCCCGAAATCGGCATGCCGGGCGTTTCTCCGGAGGAACAACAACGTAATCTGGACGCCTTAATTCGGCTGAACAAAATGGCGAATGATAGAGGCATCAGTTTCACGCTTGGCTTTTGGGACCATATCCGAGGGAGTACCAGAAGAGCCCGAAGCATTCAAGAGGGTGCCAATGAAAGCTTTGAAGAAGATATTCAAGTCGCGCCACATCAAGTGCAAGGTGTTGATGCGGAAAACCTTACCTATTATACCTTAGCTGCATTGAATAAGTTTATCAAGTTAATGCCGGATCTCGACGGCATTCAATTTCGCATGCACGATGAATCAGGCCTGTCAGATGACGAACAAGAGGTTTTCTGGCCCAACATATTGAAAATGGTAAAAGAGGCTGCGCCTGATCTGCTTCTAACCCTGCGCGCCAAGGGACTGTCCGATAGCGTAATTCAAAGTGCGGTGGACAATGAGATTAATTTTCGGATTGGTACTAAATATTGGATGGAACAAATGGGAATGCCGTTTCATCCGACACAGGTGAATCGGGAGGACCAACCTCACCGCCGCCACGGTTACGCGGATCTGCTTGTTTATCCGCAAGAATATAAGATGCACTGGCGGCTTTGGAGTGGCGGAACAACGAGAGTACTCTTATGGGGGGATCCGGAGTATGTCCGCCGATTTTCCGAAAGCACTCATTTGTATAATGGCGATGGTTTTGAAATTTCCGAACCCCTGGCGACCAAGATGCAGGCGCATCCACATGATGCCGAGCCATTTGATCTGTTGAATCCCCAGTATCGGTACTATGATTACGAGTTCGAACGCTATTGGCCTTATTTTCTGTTCTTTGGCCGAATTGGTTATAATCCCGAAACAGCACCCGAGGTATGGCAAAATGAGTTTAAAATTCGCTTTGGAGCAGAAGCTGCTCCATTGGTCGAGGAAGCCTTGAATAAGGCCAGTTGGATACTGCCGCGCATTGTTGCCTCATGTAGCAATTATTTCAGCGGCTTTCCGATGACTCGTGGGTGGGTCGAAATGCAGCGGATTGGAGATCTGCCTCGCTATGCTATGAATCAAGGAAGTGACATACGGCAATTCGCAAGTTTTGATGATGAAGCTCAATTGCTTATTGAAGGCGGGGAGACGGCAAGGATGCGGCCTTCAAGGAATAGCCTTTGGTTTGAGCGGAGATCCGCGGAAATCAGCGGATTGATAGACGAAGCTGAAGATGTTGTCGGAGACAGTCGAAACAAAGAATTCGATTCTATTATCACAGACCTGAAGATTCTATCAAACCTGTCGCTTTTTCACTCGAGGAGGATACCCGCAGCGGTTAGTTATCGCTTGTTCAAGCGCACTAATGATGTATCGGCACTTGAGGATGCGATTGCCTATGAACGCAATGCTATTGAGGCCTGGCGGGAAATCGTGGCTGCGGCCGGCGATGTTTATACTGACGATTTAATGATGGGTAACCGTGGAAGGGAGACTGACGTACGGTTGTCAATCTCCGGTCTCAGTGGTCATTGGAAGGACGAACTCGTCCGATTGGAAGAGGGTCTTGCAAGTCTTGAACAGGAGAGACGTGATGTTGGCGGACGCCCTGAAGGCAGCTGGATTCCGGCGCCTTCTTATGAAGCTGTTGAGGAATACGATTACCAATTTCAGGTGAGCCATCAACCTGTTGAGAATCTATCGGTTAATGAATCCGTTCCGGTTCACGTAAGGGTAAGCGCTCCTGCCGGAGTCAAATGGGCGCGTTTGTTTTACCGTAATGTAGATCAGACCGAGAATTACCAATACCTGCAAATGTATCCGACAACAGAAGAAAACACATATCACGCAACGGTTCCCGCCGAACACCTCGACCCTGAATATGACTTTATGTATCTCTTCGAATTTATGGATAATACTGGTCAGGGTAGATTATATCCTGATTTGGATAAGGAAACGCCTTATATAATTGTCCCAAAAAAAAGGTAAATGGAATCTGGATACAATAGCCTTTTTGAAGGGATGACGTTCGAACGGACAAACCAAAAATTCGATTTTTCAGATTCTTGTCGTTCATATGCACTTAGGTTATCGCAGGGTTTCCGAATCCGATTTCCACCAGGATGATCCGATGCTTCGGCGAACGCCGGGAACGAGCGCAGAGGCAGAGCGCTTCCACGATCGAACGTTCTCCGCGCGAGACCGACGAGAAAACGGAGCGAAGGATCGACGAGGAACTTTCCAGCTCATTGCTCGAAGAACCCCGGCAAGAAGGTGAGACCCTCCGCCCTATGGGTGACGCGCCCGCTGCGGCGCCGGAGCAGATTCGGGGGCCGGGGGGCCATCCGCCAATCGACCAGGGTTTTTCCGGTCAGTAACGTTGAATTGCCCCAACCTCAAAATTGGCCTGAGATGGTGGAACCGCGATTGCTGAGGTGATATTGTTGATGTGCTATTTATATTCACTATACAAATGGAATACCTATATGAAAAAAATTCTGCTCAGAAACATTGCTTTCCTGGCGGGGCTGGCGATAGCGTTTGCGGCGACTTCCGGAGATGTTTCGGGTGAACATCCGCGCCTGTTGTTTACCCTTGATGATGTCGAGGATCTGCAAGCCAAGGTGCGGGACGGGTGGATCGCTGAAGCGTATCAGGTACTGAAGAGCGAGGCTGACCAGATGCTTGCGGCTTCGGGCAACAATATTTCCGAATCGGCGGCTCTGGGGCGGCGGATCAATCGTCGGATCAACTATTTGATGTTGGCCGGCTACATCGAAGGCGATGAAGCCTATTCGAGGAAGGCGGTGGATTTCATGCTTCATTACGCCGAAAAGTACGAGCCCGCCCACTACTTCAACAACGTCAATAATTTTCTGGGAATCGGCGATGTCACGCACGCGTTCGCACTTGGCTACGACACCCTCTATCCATTCATGAACAGGGGAGAACGCACCTATATGCGGGATCGATTGGAGGCCTTCGGCAGTGAGCTGTATGCGCGCTCGCAGCAAATGTACCCGCAGCCCAGCAGCTTCCGCGACTCGTCCAATTGGAATCCTGTTGGCCACGGGGCTCTCGGGCTTGCAGCCCTGGTATTGGGTGACCGGGATGAGTGGCTGGAGAAAGCCGTCCGGCAGAACCGTGCGTATCTTTTGGAATCGACCGATGCGGACGGCTGGAAAGGAGAAGGGCGGGGGTATTTCGGCTATGGCGGCTGGGGCTGTCTGCCGTTTGCCGCGGCGCTGAAGAATGCCGGCGGTCCGGATCTGGTCGATGAGCTGCCCAAAAACGCGACTCTGACCGTCGATTTCTTTATCCGGCAGATGACTCCATGGGGTCAAGGTCCAATCGATGGCATTACCATGCATCTGATCAGCAAATATCAGGATCGCGTGGGACTTTGGGGCTGGCTGTCGGTCCTGGGCTCCGACGGTAACGGCACCTTCGGTCAGGGAACAAGCGACCCGCTTCCCTATACCCTTATCTGGGCCGACCCGGAGCTGGAGCCTCTGCATCCCGCCGAGGCGGATCTGCCGCTGGACAAGTTCTTCGAAAG
>SLTG01000075.1 GCA_007130045.1 Opitutales bacterium | reverse complement strand
CCTTGCGCAACGACAATATGCGGGTTGGCACCCGATTCAGAGCGATTTTGACCGGGTTTTCTTCTTCACCGAAATCCGCAAGTCGTTGATTCTCGCAAGAGGTGTCGAACTTGGGTTAATCCTGAATAACAACTTGCGGGATTTCTTTTTAGAACCGCCCCACGTTCGGCAGCTCTCTGAAAAGCGGTCCCCGCTATCCGGTAAGTTCCGCCGAAGTCCAACTCCAACCCGCAGCGCTCCCAATCATCCTTTCGGATCGAGCAGGTCTTTCGACTTTCGCCTCAGGATCATGATGAGGTGCGCATCGTTTCGCTCGTAAACGAACGGAACATGTCGTTCGCAGCGCGAAAAGCCAAGTGAGAAGAGGCAGGCTTCGGGATTGACACGTCGCTGACCCGGCGGATCCGTATTTTGGTTTGAACATTAAGACCGCAGTTTAAGAACCGCCAACCCGCGCTCATTCGTGGCGCAACCGGACTCATCACTTGGAAGCCGGACGAATGTTCCAACTGACACGACCGGCTGGTGGGGCGGTGTTAAAGGGCCATCCGTACGGATGCCGCCTTTCCGGGCGCAGTCTCGCTACAGGGCTTTGACTGCGGCTATTACGGATTCCGGCTTGATGCCAAGTTCGCCGAGGACGGCGGCTCCGGGAGCGCTGAGACCGAAACGGTCGATACCGATCACCTTCCCGTCCAGCCCGACGTACTTGTGCCAATACGCGGTCGCGGCCGCCTCGATGGCGACGCGCTTGCGACAGGACGAAGGCAGGACCTCCTCGCGATAAGATTCCGGTTGCCGGTCGAACCGGGTGGTGCCCGGCATGGAAACCACGCGCACGCCGTCGCCCAACTGATCCGCGGCGGCGAGCGCGTGCTGCAGTTCGCTGCCCGAAGCCAGGATAATGTGACTCAGCTCGCCCTTTTCCCTCCGGGCGATGTACCCGCCCAGCCGGGCGCCTTCACGGCGGTCCTTTACGGGAATTTCATTGAGAATCGGCAAGGCCTGCCGGGTGAGAGCGAGGAGGGTCGGACCGTCGGTCCGCTCCATCGCGGCGACAAACGCCCCCGCGGTTTCCTCCGGATCGGCCGGACGAATCACGTCGAGATTCGGAATCAACCGCAACGAGGAGACCATTTCCACCGGCTGGTGGGTGGGACCGTCTTCGCCGACACCCACGGAATCGTGCGTGAAAATATAGGTCACAGGCAAGCGGGACAACGACGCGAGCCGGATCGAAGGACGGCAGTAATCGGAAAACACGAGAAACGTCGCCCCGGAAGGGCGGAAGATGCCGTCGTAGGCGATGCCGTTGAGAATCGCGCCCATTCCGTGCTCCCGGATTCCAAACCGGATATTCCTGCCTTCGGGGGTCTCGGGTTTGAAATCGCCCGCGTCCTGGAGGTAATTGTTGGTCGATCCATGAAGGTCGGCGCTTCCGCTGATCAACAGGGGCATGGCTTTCGCGATCGGTTGAATGACCTGAGAACCTGCCTTACGTGTGGCGATTTTCGCGTCGTCGGGAAACCGCTCTATTTTCTCGATCAGATCCGAAGGCACCCGCTTCTCCAAGCCGCTGTCGAGCAGATCGGCCAGTGCCGGATTCTCCTTCCGCCATACCCGATGGACGGTTTCCCATTCGCCGTACTCGGCGAGCAAACGTTTCTTATGCTCCGCAAAATAGGTTTTGACCTCATCGGAGACAAAGAACTTCTCATCGGGCAAACCGAGTCCCTTTCTCGCCGCGTCCGCGAACTTGGCGCCGCCCTCTCCGTGACCTTTGGCGGTGCCCGCGACTTCGGGAATGCTCCGGGCGATCTCCGTCTTCGCCTCGATGAACTGCGGCCGGCCCGAGGTGGCGTTCTTCGCTTTCTCGAATGCGGCGAGGAACTCCTCCATGTTGTGGCCGTCAACCCGCTGAACGTCGAACCCGTAAGCTTCGTAACGCTTCATCGTGTCCTCGCTCTGGGTCTCCTTCGCCATCGCATCGAGCGTGACGTCGTTGGAGTCGTAAATGAGGATGAGGTTGTCCAGTTTGAAATGACCCGCAAAGGCGGAGGCTTCAGCGGCCACTCCCTCCTGGAGGCACCCGTCGCCCGCGAGAACGATGACATGGTGGTCGAAGATTTTGTGTTCATCCGTATTGAAGCGCGTGGCGGCCATCTTTCCGGCAAGCGCCATACCGACGCCGTTACCGACGCCCTGCCCGAGCGGCCCGGTGGTCGCTTCGACACCCGGAGTGTCCCCGAATTCCGGATGCCCCGGCGTCCGGCTGTGCAACTGCCGGAAGTTCTCGATTTCTTTCAGCGGAAGGTCGTAGCCAGAAAGGTGAAGCCATGCGTAAAGAAACATGCTTCCGTGTCCGGCGGAAAGCACGAAACGGTCGCGGTTGATCCAACGCGGCTCGTCGGGATTGTGGCGCATCGCCTGCCCGTAAAGGACCGCTCCCATCTCGGTCGCGCCAAGGGGCAGGCCGAGGTGTCCCGAGTTGCACGCGTGCACCGCGTCGATAGCCAGTCCGCGCGCTATCGTCGCGGCCTTCGAAAGCATTTCAGTATTCAAGTCCATGGCATATTTTGGTACGCGTTAATAGCAATCCGAACAAAGAAACTTTTCAGCCGCCAGACAAAAACCGGAGAAGTGTCACAGATCATTCATCGGGAACCGGCGTTTCCACCTGCAATGTTCACGCTCTCGGGAAAGACCCGGGAGACCACATCACTCAGCGGAAAAATCTCATTAAGCCTTCTTTTCCGCAAGCCGCTTTTCCCTGACCTTGGTCGCAGACTTCCCGACGCGGTCGCGCAGGTAGTAGAGGCGCGCGCGGCGAACCACGCTTTCGCGGTCGATCTCCACCTTTTCGATATTTGGGGAATGCACGGGAAACACCCGCTCCACTCCCTCGCCGTACGAAATACGGCGCACCGTAAATGTTTCGTTGATACCGGAACCGCGCCGGGCGATCACAATCCCGCTGAAAAGCTGTATGCGCTCCTTGTCACCCTCGCGAACACGCGTGTGGACCTTGACGCCGTCGCCCACCTTGAAAGGCGGCAGGTCGGTCTTGAGCTGCTCTTTGCCGATTTCATTTACAATCTGGTTCATCGTTTCTTCTCACTCTCTTTGTACAAGTCTGGTCGTTTCTCACGCGTTCTACGCGCCCGCATTTCACGCCGCCATCCCTCAATCGCTCCGTGGTCGCCGGACAACAGGACTTCCGGCACCTTGATCCCACGAAACTCCGCAGGGCGTGTGTACTGCGGAAAAGATAAGAAATTGTCTTCGTAACTGTCCTGAGTCAACGATTTTTCTTCGCCCAACACTCCCGGGACATGGCGGGCCACCGCGTCAACCAGGACCGCCGCCGCCAGGGTGCCGTTGGTAAGGACGAAGTCGCCGACACTGATCTCACGGTCGATCAAACAGTCACGCACGCGCTGATCGACCCCTTCGTAATGGCCGCTGAGAAGGACCAGGTGCTTCTCTTTGGCCAGGTGCTTGACAAGCGGGAGCTTCAGCGGCTCGCCGTCCGGAGCGAGATAAATGGTCGAAGTCTCCTCGCCGCGAAGTTCCTCGATCGCCGCAAAGATCGGCTCGGGTTTGAGCACCATCCCCGCGCCACCGCCGAAGGGCCGGTCGTCGGCAACCTTGTGTTTGCCCTCCGCCCAGTCGCGCAGGTTGTGCACGCGCAGTTCCAACACGCCCGCTTTCGCCGCCCTCCCGAGGATGCTTTCCTCAAGAAACCCGCGAACCATCGCGGGAAACAACGTAAGCAGATCGATTTTCATGAACGTTCAACGTTTGGAGTTGGACGTTGAGCGTTCCGGAGACGGCGCCGCCCGGCGGTCACCCCTCGGCAGGCGCCGCTTCAGCCGCCTGGGCGGAGGCTTCCGCGGGGGCTTCCCTGCGGGCTTTCTTGTAAAGGGAGCGAACGGTGTCGGTCGGAAGCGCACCCTGGCCGATCCAGTAAGACGCCCGCTCGACGTTCAGGCGCAATTGCTCGTTCTTCGCCTTTGGGCTGTAGGTGCCGAGGGTCTCCACGAAGCGTCCATCCCGCCGTCCACGGGCTTCGGATACGACGATACGATAGACAGGATTGTGAGTCGCGCCGGCGCGAGAGAGTTTGATTTTCAAAGCCATGGTGCTTTTATTAGATGCTTGCTGGATTAAAAACAGTCAAAAGTGAGGAGGATTCGATGGTTCGTCAATCTCTTACTTAAAAACATTCCGGAACAAACTTTGAACTCGTCACCCCGCCTTGGAATGCTGGATGCTTGTCGGTTATGTTACAAGCTGGAATCGTAGGTCTTCCCAACGTCGGGAAATCCACACTGTTCAACGCGCTGACCCGGACGCACAAGGCGGAATCGGCCAATTATCCGTTCTGCACCATCGATCCGAACGTCGGGGTCGTCACCGTACCGGATGAACGGCTGGCTGTGCTCAGGGACATTGTGAAAACCGACGTCGTCATTCCCGCAGCCATCGAATTCGTGGACATCGCCGGACTCGTCGCCGGCGCCAGCAAAGGCGAAGGGCTTGGAAATCAGTTCCTTTCAAACATCCGGGAGGTCGACGCGATCGTCCACATTGTCCGCTGCTTCGACGACGACAACATCCTTCACAGCATGGACGCGGTGGACCCGATCCGGGATATTGAAACGATCAACACCGAGTTAATCCTCGCGGACATCGCCTCCCTGGAGAAACGTATCGAAAAGCTTCGGAAAAAAGCGCGCGGCCACGACAAGGAAGCCCAGGCCGAGCTCGACGTTGCGGAGAAGCTGTTGCCGCACCTCAACGAAACCAAACCGGCCCTCACCGCCGACCTCAAGGACGACGAACGCGCGCTGATGAAGGGGTTCTTTCTTCTTTCGGCCAAACCGGTCCTTTACGCGGCGAATATTGCCGAGGACGACCTGGCGAACACCAGTGAGAATCGCTACGTGCAAAAGGTGGAAAAGTATGCGCGGGAGCATCACGCCGCCGCGTGCGTTCACGTGAGCGCCCGGCTTGAGGCGGAGCTGGTCGACCTGTCCCCCGGGGAAACCCGCGATTTTCTGGCGGGATACGGAGTCGAGGATTCCGGCGTCAACGCCCTCATCCGCGCCGTGTACAAACTGCTCGGGCTTCTCACCTATTTTACCGCGGGCGAAAAGGAGGTCCGCGCATGGACCATTACCCGGGGAATGAAAGCGCCCCAGGCGGCGGGGGTCATCCACACCGACTTTGAGCACGGATTTATCAAAGCGGAAGTCGTTTCCTACGAACATCTTCGGGACCTGGGGAGCATGACCGCGGCACGAGAAGCGGGCAAATGCCGCCTCGAGGGCAAAGATTACGTCTTTCAGGACGGTGACGTCGCCCATTTCCGGTTTGCCAAATAGGCGCATTATGGTACGGCGACCGAATCCGGATAAGAGCCGGCGGGCGTTTGCAGCGCCCCCGCCTCCGTCGCCAAACGCCGTCACGCCTTGATGAATCGAGCGGTAACCGCCTTTGAATTACCCGGTTTTCGGCAGGCTAACATTTTGGTTGAATCCTTCGAATATTGGCAGCAAGCTCTCGTTATGAAACCCGAATTCCGGGAACCATGCCAATGGACTCCTGTCGATGTGTGATCGTAACCCTTTCATTCCAAACGCCAACCGATAAAGAAGGAGTGCAATGAACCAACAGAAAAGTAAACACCCGATCGGGAAGAAACTGGTTGCCGTCACGGCCGCCGTCGCGATCGGTCTCGGCATCACAATGACGGGGTGCCAACCGGATGAATTCGAAGCGCCGGAAGAACCTGGCGAAGAACTTCCTCCTCCTACCGATACTCTGCCGGAGCCCGCGCCGATTCCCGAGCCGGACGAAGATGCGGACAACTGACCGGGCAATCTGAACTTGGAAAACCAATCGGTCTTAACACCCGTTACGACCACGGAAAGCCGGGGCGCGAGCCCCGGCTTTCAGATTTTTGTCTCAGGGCAATCACCCGCCCTCGCCGCAAGGCCACTGCGTTCAGTTCCGTAAGGGAAACAGCAAGAGCAGATTCCCGTTCATTTTGCCGCGCGGGGCTCGGGGACGCTCAGGAGTTCCTCCGCGTGCGCCCGGGCGGACGCGGCGTTGCGATCGCCGAGCATGCGCGCCAATTCGCCGATCCTGGCCGGGACTTCCTGGTGAATCGGCCAAATGGCGACGCAGGTCGCCCCCCCCTTCTCTTCCTTGTCAACCACGTAGTGTCGCCCCGCCAACGCCGCCACCTGGGGCAGGTGGGTCACACAGAACACCTGGCGCCCTCCCGACAAGGCCGCCAGCCGCTCTCCAACCGCCCGTCCGATCTCTCCGCCGACGTTGGCATCGACTTCATCGAATACCAGAACGGGAATATCGTCCACTTCCGCCAGCAGAGTTTTCAGCGCCAGCATGACGCGCGCGATCTCACCGCTGGACGCGATCTTGTTGAGCGGCATCAGTTCCTGGCCCGCGTTGGGTGAAAAGCGAAAATCGCAGCGCGAACCGCCGTTGGGTCTTGGAACGGACTCTTCAACGATCTCAATGCCGAAGCCGGATTTCCGAAATCCGAGCTTAGGCAGGCTCTTTCGCACCTTTTTGCCTAAGTTCTCCGCGGCCTTTCTTCGTTTCTCGTGCAGCTCCTTCGCCACAGCCGCGAGCGTTTTCGCTTCGGCGGCAATCTTCGTCTCCAAGCCTTCCAGGGCGCCTTCGACGTCGCCCTGCCGATCCAGCCGCCCGGCCATTTCCCCGCGCCTGGCCAGCACCGCCTCCGCGCTGTTTCCGTAACGCCGTTTCAGGTCGAGCCATTCGTTCATCCGCGCGGTAATCCCTTCCGCTTCGGCTGGATCGATAACGAATCCTTCAGCCAGGCTGTCGAACTCGCGCCCGAGGTCCTCCGCTTCGATCGCAAGGGACCGCAGACGGGATACCAGGGGTTCGGTCGCCGGATCCGCCTGCTCCAGATCCTTTCCCGCCCGCTGGAGGTCCGCCAGGCGGTCGAGCACTCCCTCTTCACCATTGAGGCCGCCGCTCAACTGACGGGCGAGCCCGATCAACTCCTCGCTCCCGCTGACTTTGCGGTAGGCGCTTTCCAGTTCGTCGATCGCCTCCTCCGAAACGCCGCATTCGTCAATACGACGGATCTCCCTGCGCAGAAAGTCGATTTCATCGTCCGAAAGCGCCGTCTCGTTGCCGAGCGATTCCTTTTCCGCGAGAAGTGTCTTCCAGGTCCGGTAATGGTCCCGGTACGAGGCAAGCAAATTCCCGTGGCCGGCGTACAAATCGAGCAGTTCCAACTGCGCCTCGGTACGGAACAATCGCTGGGGTTCGCCCGGCCCGTGAAAATCGATCCAACACCCGCCGACGCGCTGGAGATTCGTCAGGGTGGTGAGCGTGCCGTTAATGAGAATACGCGGCATCCTGCTCCTCGGAAGCACACGCTTCAGGAGCAACGCTCCGTCCTCGCACGCCGGAAGGTCCAGATCCTCCAGGATCGCGTGAACCCGTGACGTTTCCGGCATCCACAACGCCGCCTCGAGCTCGCAGGCTTCGGCGCCCTGCCGTATGAGATCCTTGTCGCCCCGCGCCCCGGACAGCAATTGCAGCGCTCCCAGAAGCACGCTCTTCCCGGCACCGGTCTCCCCGGTCACCGCGATAAACCCGGAATCGAGTTCGAGAGTCACCTCATCAAGCAATGCGAGGTTCTGGATGCGAAGATACTGAAGCATATCAGAGAATTTGTGCCGACAAATTCCTTGCTACTAAAAAAGCTGTCCTTTCGACAGCTTTTTCAGGGTGGGAGATACTGGATTCGAACCAGTGACCTCTTGCGTGTCATGCAAGCGCTCTAACCAACTGAGCTAATCCCCCGGAATAAACCGATAACATTCAGGCGCGGCTCCGCTCTTGCAAGGAAATTTTTGTGTTTCCGTGCAGTTCGCCCATGGTCAATCTGCGGACGCGTCGCCAACCCCCGTCGCCTTCGTCCTACGTAAACGAATCGACCTCAGCGCATGGCACCGCCCATTTTCCGAGGGTCTTCCCGAGGCGAAACGCCTTTCGACGATAAACGATGCGACGCACGGCCAGGGCGCCGTTGTCCAGTTCGACCAGAGTTCGTCCCAACGGCGGCATAAACGAGCCGGTATTGATGACGATTAGCCCCCGCCGGCGCCAGATTCCCGGGTAGTGCGTGTGCCCCATCACCATGAATCGGGGCCGCGTCTTTTGCCGCGCGGCCAATTGCGCGCCCCGCTCCGGTGTGTCGAGCCAGCATTTTATGATTCGCAGAGTGCGGACCGGCGGCCAGCCCTGCGCGAGAAAGAAGGACACCACGCCCGGCTGGGGATTTCCGTTTCGTTCTCTGATCAACCTGGAGCACACGCCGCGAACGGTATCGATCAGTTCGTCGACGGACTCGAAAACCTGCGCCTGCCCATCGCGGAAGAAGTCCTCGCACTGCGACTTCAGTTTCGGCATCGAGGACCCCCAGATCCCGATTTCAGGGAACAGAACGTCTCCGTGCGTCACCACCACCCGTCCGCCCGCAAACTCCAGCAGTCCGCATCCCGAAACATCGGGATCGTGGTTTCCATTGACGAAGACCGCCTCGGCGCCCTCGCTGCGGCAGCACTCTTCGAATCTGCCGGCGGCCTCCATGACCCCGTCTCGTCCCGTCCCGGATCGCTGTTCAACCGTATCTCCATTGAAGATAACGGTGCCCGCCCCGTCGAACAGCGGCGCGAGTTGCTCCGGGTGGCGCACGATGCCGACCGGATGCCGCCAATGGACGTCCGAAACTATCCGGATCGGACCGCGAACTCGGCTCTGCTGTGGATCGGTGAACATTGGATTCGTCCGACTCACCCAATCAGAACCGCGGCGGAATGCCAACGCCAGGATGAAATTTTTCGTCGTCCGCAGCGAAAAAAAGGCCGGCGCACATGCGCCGGCCTTTGACAAACATTGAGACTGAAGAAGCCTGGTTACTCCACGATCATTACGCCCCGCATCCCCGCTTGCGTATGTCCCGGAAACGAGCATACAAACGGGTAATCACCGGACTCGTCGGGAGCGGTGAACTCCAGGGTCTCCTCCTCGCCCGGCCCCAGAATCGCGGTCGCCGCGATCACCTGGTCCTCCTTGGCCGGATCGATGTAGTCGTTCTGCGGATGCGCCTGGGACGTGTTGGCGAATTCAATCGGATCGGTTCCGAGGGTCAAAATCGCGAGATTATGCCCCATCGCTTCCACCGGCATCTGGCCGATGTTGCGAAACGTAATCGTCACCTCACTGCCGGCCTGAACCGTGAACTCCGTCACATCGAACTCCATCATGTCGTTTCCGGTTATAACGATCTCTTCCGCCTCATCCGCCGGTGGCGCAGCCGTCTCCGGAACTTCAGCCGGATCTTCGGGCGGGGCCGCCGGATCGGGCTCTCCACAACCGGCGAAAAGGATCGCGGCGGCGAGAGGCATTGCAAGTTTGAACCAAAGAATGTTCTTATTCATATAATATTGGATGTACTTTCTTACGTTGAGAGTCGGGCACGCATGAAAATCTCTCCTCCGCGCCCGACTTTCGTGATGGGACCTTTCCGATTCTATCTCAAGAAAAATCCTCGGCGTCAATTCTTAACGCTTCCGGACGAGCGTGACAAGAGAAAGCAGAACCGCGATGCTCGCCAACCCGATGGCCAGTCCGCCGATTCCTCTTCCGGAATCGTCCGCGGCGATGTCTTCCACGACCTCAGGCTCACCCTTGACGATAATTCGCCCTTCCATGTACGGGTGCGGCGTGCAAATGTAGTCGTATTCACCCTCTTCCTCGAACGTGAAGCTGTATTTCTCGCCGTGGGCGAGCAGCGGTGAGACGAACCGGTCCGGGCCGCTGGTGCTGACCGCGTTGTGGATTCCGGAAAACTCACCGGCAAGGTAGGAGAAGACGTCTTCGTTGACCCAGGTCACCGTGGTTCCCGGGGTGACTTGCACCACCTTGGGATAATAGGAGTTGCCTATGATGCTCACGGTAACCTCGTCGGTCTCGCTCCCGTAGGCGACCGTCTCGTCAACTCCGGCCGTTCCGGGTTTAAATGGCGAAATGACCCTCACCGCGTCCGCAACCATGCCCTGCAATTCCTCCTGCGTGAATTCGGGTCCGTCGGCCATGACTGTGACCGGGGTCTCCGCGTTGCGATCCGCGACCAGGAGCCCGATCGCTCCGCGGCTGGTGGATCCGACCACGTGCGAAAGCATCGTGTAGGCGCCTTCCTCGGGAGGGACGCGGAACTCGACGACCCAGGAGTCCGACGGTCCGGCGGTTACAGTTTGCCCCCCTTTAAACGCGGCTTCCGGGTGTCCCTGCCAGTAGGCGTAGTCCCAGATAATCCCGACAAGGTGAAAGGTCGAAAGAAGATTCGGCCCGATGTTGAGGAAGTTGATCCGCACGTATTCGCCGGGTTTCGCCTGGATCGGCTCTTCGATGTAGCGGAAGAGTTTGCCGTTGAAGGTGACGTACATCGGGTTGCCTTCGACCGCATCCTTGCCGCTCGCGTACCACTCGTGCTGAATAAGGCTGATCTCGACGTCCGGCCCCCGTCCGAGTTCCTCTTCCAGTCTATACTTCGTCTCCGTCGGTCTGACCACCATCATGCCGTACTGCCCAAAAAGGACGTGCATCGGAATCGCATGGCCCCCGGGCGCGCAGTGGTACATAAAGACGCCGGGATGTGAGGCGCGGAACGTGACCGTCTTGGTCTCGCCCGGTTGAATCTGGCCGAGGTAGCTGGAGGTCTGTGTGTAGGCGGCGTGGATCGAGGCACCGTGGGGAATGGTGCCTCTGTTGACCACATTGAACTCCACGATGTCGCCCTGATCGACAAAGATCGTCGGTCCCGGAATTTTCCCGCTGGTGAGGAATCCGTCGTAGATCACGCCGTTTCCAAGATACGCCAAACCTTCATCCAGCTCGATCGTGAAACTCTTGTCGGGCGTCGCCTCCTGCGAAACATAACTTGTCGTCGGAATCGACAGCCCTTCGTCCCGCTCGATGATCTCGATGAACTCCGCATCCCGGTACATGTCTTCCCAATCGATCGACGCCGCCCCCGCCGGTGCGGTGGTGGTGGCGGGCTGATCGGGGATCTCCGCCTGGGCGAGGATCATGGTGGACGAGCGATCTTCAGGAAGCGACGCTAATTCCGTCGCGGGCTCCGTCCGGGAAGGCATCGTGGAAAGACCCGAAAGCGGCAGATCCCGCTGGTTCTCCATCGCCGCAAGTATGTCTTTGCCCGCGAGGGTTCCCGCGCGCTGGTTCAGGACCTCGTCCTCAAAGGTCAAATTGCAGGCGACACAGGCCCGCGCATCAAATGGGAGGGCCGCCGCTCCGATCAGAGTTGCGAGAAGCAGCGCCTTACGCCCGATGGAAACGCCCGGGAAAGCGGACTCCGGATTCAAAATGCGGGCGACGCCCGATACCGTCCGGCGGACCGCCCGGGAGAGCGACTGGACCGAAAAACGCCTTTGGGGGCGGTCCGGGCCGGTGACCTCGTGTTTCGCCCCGAGGGGTGTGAGTATTGCACTTGCCTGGTGAATGTTTTTCATAGCGTCCCAACAATAATCGAATCCAGCGAACCGGTCTTTGACCTGGATCAAGATCCTGTTTCGATTTCCAATCGGACCTTTCGCCTGATCGAAATCGGCTGATAATCCCCCGGCAACCCGCACCTTCGCGACACACCGGCGATTTCGGCACGCGCCCGAGACGCCGCCCGAAACGCGCCGGAAGTTGACTGGTATCGCCGAAGCGGCCACATTGCCCGTGTGTTCATTGATGATTTGGAAGGACTGCAGAAGCTGATGCTGCCCGACCAATGGCAGGCGGAGGCGATCTCTGCCCTGATGGAGGGCCACGACGTCGTCGTTGACGCTCCCACTGGCGCCGGGAAGACCCTGATCTTCGAAAAATTCATCGAACGAACCAACTTTTCCGGCCGCGCGCTGTACACGGTCCCTACACGGGCCCTCGCCAACGACAAGTTCGCCGAATGGTCCGAACGAGGCTGGGATACGGGGATCATGACCGGAGACGTGACGATGAATCCCGACGCCCCGGTCGTTGTCGCCACCCTGGAGGCGGTGCAGGGTCTGCCGTTCGACAGGAAGAAGGCGGACGTTTTCGCCGTCGATGAATATCAATGGCTTGGAGACCCAGTACGCGGCAACCATTACGAAGGCGTCCTTATGGCCCTGTCTCCGACGGTCCAGCTGCTTTTTCTAAGCGGAACCGTCGCCAACCCGGAAAGCCTGGGCGTCTGGCTCGAACGCATGGGTCGGGCTGTCCGGATCATTCGTCACCGCGAACGGCCGGTCCCGCTCGAGGAGATCGACATCAACGAGCTCGCGCGTTACTGCCCCGCGAACATTCGAGGGTACTGGGCAAAACGGGTGGCCGGAGCGTTGAGGGAGGACCTCGGCCCCGTGCTCCTGTTCGCCCCTCACCGGCGCGAAGCCGAACGATTGGCTCGCCAGCTCGCCCGAGAGCTCCCCCTGCCTCAACCGCTGACCCTGACCAACGAACAGGCAAGCGTGCTCGGACCCAAACTGGCGAAGCTCATCCAGCAGCGGGTGGCCTACCACCACAGCGGGCTTTCATACGCCCAGCGCGCCGGGGTCATCGAGCCGCTGGCCAAGGCCGGGCAGTTGCGCGCGGTGGTCGCCACCCTGGGATTGAGCGCGGGGATTAACTTTTCGCTGCGCTCGGTCCTGATCACCGCGCAGAGCTATAGGTATCAGGAAACGGAATACCGAATCCAACCCCACGAACTGATGCAGATGATCGGGCGCGCGGGGCGCCGCGGGATCGACGAAACCGGGTACCTGCTCTGCACGGAAGACACACCCCGACTGACCCATGCCCGCCCGCAGCGCCTCAAGCGCGCCACCCCGTTCCCCTGGGCGTTTTTCCTCCGGAGCCTGCGGGCCGGCGGCGCGGCGGGCGACCTCGCCGCTTTTTACCGCGCACGGCTGTTCACCGAAAAGCCCCCCGCGCTTGGAGTCGAAGTTTCGGGAGAGCGCCCTGCAGCGGACTATCCCTGCGCCGTGTCGACCGATACCGGGCGCGCGCGGCTGGTTCGCCGGAAGCGGCGCCCGTTCGAGGGATGCCGGAAATGCCCGCTCCGCGAGGAATGCCTTTCACTGGGTCCCGAACCGACGCTGCTCTGGCAATGGACGCGGATCGGCGTGCTCGACAAGCAGCTCCGGCTCACCCGCCGCGGAGAAGTCGTCTCTCTTTTTCTCGGCCCCGAGGGACTGGCATTGGCCGCGGCATTGGAAGACAAGCGCTATCCGCTCGACGAACTCATCTTCGATATCGCCAACCTTTTCGGCGGCGAACGTTTTTGCGCGACGAATCCGAGATGGATGGGGCCACTGGCAGGCGTCTGCCGCAAAACCTATCACCGCTTCACGATCGAAGGATACCTTTGGGAAGGCGTGGTCCCGCAATATGGATACGGCGCTTCCGACATCGTGCGTGAGATCGTCGACCACCGGGCGCGTCGCGCCGACTTGATCCGGGAATTCACCGGACGGGGCGACATCGACCGGCTGTTGACCGAGTGGCGCAGCTTCCTGCGCCAGGTGGTTCAAGCGCCGCCCACGGAGAATTCACGTTTCGAGCAGTTTAGACAACTCGCCGCAAAATTCGTTTCACGCACCCAACGCAACGTTCTCCCGCCCCTTCCCGCCCTCACCGCAGAACAACGCGAACCAGTCCGGCACCGCTTTTTCGTAACGCCATTGCGCAGATAGCGCTCTTCCGAATTCGCCGCAATGCGTCGCGGCTCAAGACTCCCGTTTGAAATGACAGCTCGGGGTCATCGGGCAAGACCCGGTGCTGCAATGACGCACCGAAGCCCTGATGCCCTCCGTCCGGACCCGGAATTCACGGCGCGGGGGACGGCCTGGCTTGATCGATGTCCGCCAGCCACGCTTTCAGTTTCCGGCGGGCGCGATAGATGCGGGTTTCCACTGCCTTTGGGGTGCAATTCATGACCCCGGCTATTTCCTGGTGCGTCAGGCCTTCGTATTGGAAGAGGATCAACGGGGTTCTGAGGTCGTGCGAAAGGCGCGCGATGGCTTCACGCACCGCCCGAATCCGCTCCCGTTGGACCAAAGCGGCATCCGGGGATTGTTCCCCGCTCTTCGAGGCGTTCAGGCACGACGGAATTCCCTCCTCCGCGCCGGCATCCAGGGAAACAGTGGGATGGCGCCTGCGCCAACGGGCCCGGTTGCGGCAAAGGTTGACCGCAATGGCAAAAAGCCAGGTGGAAAACTTCGCGTCCGGACGGTATCGATCACGGTTCTGGTAAACCCGGACGAACGTTTCCTGGAGCAGATCGAAGGCGTCCTCCCGGTCCTGCAAGTAACGATGGATAAACGCGCCAAGCGGCGCCGACCATCGATCCATGATGCGGTTGAGGGCCGCGTCCTGGCCCTCGCACAAGTCACGCATGTCATTCCGGTCGGGATCGTCCATACCGTTTCAACCCTCGGCGCCGATCGCCGTATAGGAATCAGACGGAGCGAGTGGATCATGGATTGCGGATCCAGCCCATCCATTCAAACTCCGAGCTTGACAGAACATGTGTCGGGTCAACGCACGGGATCGTGCATCGTTACGTGAATTTTGGCGCGCTCGAGGTAGCGTTCCCTTTGATCCGGCGCCATTTCGGAAGCGACCTGATAAATATGTTCGAGCATCGCCTGGTGGCATTCCAGCTTGACCTGCGAATAGGCTTCGAGCGCATTCCTGAGTTCCGGAGTCACCTCGTTCGAATCCGCAAGAAGGTGGTTGAGCCGCTCCTGGGTCGCCATCACACGATGACACAGCTCCTCGCATACCGGACGGTATTCCTCGTAGAGCGCCGAAATGGCCTCAAACTGTTCCCGTTCCAGATCGAACTCCGCCCGCAACCACCGAAGATCCTCAAACACAGCCTCGTGTTCGGCAATGGACGGACTCCGATAGCCAAGGTAGAGCGCATGCGAAGCGACCCCCGCAAGCAGGGCGGCAAGGAATACAATAACAGACTTCTTCATTCCTGGTGACGGTGGATCGCCATTGACACCGGGTCGATGGCGCGAAAATACCGCTCCTCCAACGATTCCCACGAAGCGGTCTTCTCCTGCTGCAAACGCGCCTCGGCGAGCGCGAGGCCCACAAGCGCGAAAACAAGAACGGTTGCCAGGGCGAAGCCGGGCCGTCCAAGCAACCGCGGCAGCCACCCGACCCGCGACGCATCCCGCCGGGATTCGGCCTCACGCACCGAAATCTTCCTCCAGACCCTAACCGCAAGCCGGCCGTCGTCTTCGGGCGGGATTACATTCCAATCTCCGAGAAGAGCGTCAAGCTCCGGATCCGATGGTTTCCTCATAGGTTTAACTCCGCTCCTGTATAAGAATAATCGACCATCTTCCTGTACTACACTCAAAAAAGAGGAATCCCTCAACAATTTCGAGCGAATTGGATGGATTGTGCCTGCGGGCCGGTATTCCGGATTTTCCCTCGCCAGAGTCGATTCACCCTGCCAGAGTGCGCCACATGGCAACGAAGAAACCGTTCACACCTCCAGCATTCCTGGTCGACCTCCTCAGCGCCCGTTCTCCCTCGGGCTACGAAACCGAGGCCCAGGCCGTCTTCGACAGGTACGTGAAGGATAGTGCCGACGAGTACCGCCGCGACCCGATGGGCAACCGCATCGCCGTGCGCAACCCGGGCGGAGATCCGGTCCTGATGCTCGCCGGCCACATCGACGAACTCGGACTGATCGTCAAACACGTCAACGACAAAGGCTTCCTCTATTTCGACACGATCGGGGGCCACGACCGCGGCATGATCAGCGGCAGACGGGTCACGATTCAAACGCGCAAAGGCGTCGTCCAAGGCGTCACCGGCAAACGCGCCGTACACCTGATGAAACAGTCCGAACGGGATAAAGTTCCGCAAATTCACGATATGTGGATCGACATCGGGGCGAAGAACAAGAAGGACGCCTTGCGCCGTGTGTCGATCGGCGACGTCGCCACCTACGATCACGGCTTCGAACTGATTTACGGGACGATCGGCGCCGCGCGGGCATTCGACAACAAGTCGGGCGCCTACATTGTCGGTGAAGCCCTCCGGCGATTGGCGAAAGTGAAGAAGCTGGCCGCCACCGTGGTCGCTGTCGCCACCACCCAGGAGGAAATCGGCACCCGGGGCGCAATCACGTCTTCCTACGCGGTGAAGCCTCATCTGGCAGTAGCGGTCGACGTCGGTCACGCGACCGATCACCCCGATTGCGATCCCCGCAAATACGGGGAAACCAAACTGGGCGGAGGGCCGATAATCTGCCGCGGCGCCAACATCAATCCCTTTATGTTCGAGCGGTTGATTTCCTGCGCGGAAAAGAGCGGGATTCCACACCAACTGGAAGCCGATCCACGCCCGACCGGAACCGACGCGCGCGCGATCCAGATCGGACGCGCCGGCGTCGCCACGGGCCTGATTTCCGTTCCGTTGCGCTACATGCACACTCCGAGCGAAATCGTCGATCTCGAAGACATTGAGAACTGCGTCCGCCTGCTCACCGCGTTCGCCCAATCGCTGAAAAAGGGCGAGCATGGAGTCTGGTAGCCGCCCTCGCGGCGTTTATTCGCGTGGTTCGCGGCGGCGCGGGACGATCACGGTCTGGAAACATCGTCACCCCAATGATCAACGTCCACGCGAACGCAGGCATCTCGAACGCTGCAACCGTCGACGGAATCAAGAGGAGATCTCGACCAACTCGAGCTCGAATGTCAGGTCTTTTCCCGCGAGCGGATGGTTGGCATCAAGAGTCACTTCCTCCTCGGAAATCTCCGCAATCATGACGGGAACCGCCTGCCCCTGGTCGGTGGTCACCTGAAGCTGCTGGCCGATTTCGGGATCGATCTCATCCGGCAACTGCGACCGGGGCACACGCAACATCATTTCCTCACGACGCGGGCCGTAAGCCTCGTCGCAGGGAATGGTCCGGGTTTTCGCCTCCCCTTCCTTCATCCCCACAACGGCATCCTCAAAACCCGGTATCACCGCCCGCTCTCCCAATTTGAGTTCCAGCGGATCCCGGCCCTTGGATTCATCGAAAACGACCCCGTCTTCGAACGTTCCCTTGTAATGGACTTTTACTGTATCGCCTTTCTTCGCTTCCTGCATGATCCGTTTCCTTTCGTGTTCGCGTTCGAACGCAACCTGACTTCGGCGGTTTCGTTCGAGCCCAACCTACCGCCTCTCGCCGTCAATGCAAAGAAAAAGCCGGAATTGGGCCATGACGATGGCTTTCCTCTACCTCTCCCGCATCGACTCCACACGTCGCATCGACGCCTCGACGAAAAAAGTTTCAGATTTTTTGTCGCCAGGAATTCACTGGTTTTCCCCTGAGAAATCGGCTCTACCGGGGGCCTGAAACGCCGTTGCAAGGATGAAATACGACGGACAACTTACGACCGGATAAGGATATCCCCTATTGTTGCGGCCCCCGGTTTCTGTTAAATTCAATTTAACATGAGGATGAGCGACTCCAACGAGGCCCAGCGTATCAAGGAAATCCTGCTTGTGGACGACGACGACGCCCTCCGCCGGCTGCTTTGCGTAATGATTGAACAGATGGGATTTCGACCGACCTCCGCGCGCAGCGGAATCGACGCGCTTGAAATTCTGGACAGGGAAGGGACGGGCGCGTTCCACGCACTCGTTACCGACATTCGGATGCCTCGGATGACCGGGCTTGAACTGGCGCAGGCAGTCAGGGCCCGGCGCCCCGCGATGCCGATCCTGTTCATTTCCGGGTACGCGCCTTCCCCGGACTCCCTGGAGGACCAACTGGACGAGTATTCGGAGTTCCTCAAGAAACCCTTTTCATTCGACGGCTTTTCGAGCGCGCTCGAGAACCTGCTCGCCCTTTCGAATTCCGGCAAGAACCCTCCCAATCCGGCTCGAAAAGCAGGCGTCTCCTCCCAGGCCATTGTTTGAGCAGGCCGTTGACGGGCAAATCGCCCGCCTCACCTGTCGAACGACGTCTGGATTCCCCTGAGTCAGCCTCCGATTCTTCCAAATCGTTCGCGCGCGTCCGATCGATCATTTCGAATCCGAATCTTCAGCGCATCCAAATTGCTGAACTTCTCTTCCGGACGGATGAAAAAAACCAGTTCCACAAACAGCCGATCACCCCGGTCGAATGGACACGACTCGTCGAGGAGGTGAACCTCAAGAATCGGCGCGTTTTCACCTTCTTCGGCAACGGTCGGTCGAAGACCGAAATTCGCGACGCCTGAGCGTACTCTTGCGGACGGCCTTTCACCCGGCGCTCCAAGCGCCCCTTCGATCGACTCATCGACCCGGACGCCGTAAACACCGTGGAGGGGCTCAAGGTCGCCGGCCCAGGGGATATTCAACGTGGGAAATCCTATTTCTCTCCCCATGCCACGGCCTTCCCGCACCTCACCCTCCAGAAAATAACTGTAGCCAAGAAGCGAATTCGCCTCTTCAATCGCCCCGCGAATGAGGCATTCGCGGATTCGGCTGCTGCTGATGGGTTCGCCGTTCCGGTACAGACGCGGCATGCTGATAACGCTGACACCGCGTTTTCGGGCCTCCCGCAGGAGCAAATCAACGTCGCCCTTGCGCCCTTTTCCGAACCCCCAGTTCTCACCGACGTAGATCGAATCCAGCGCCGGCAAACAACGCACCAGGTGCGGGACGAACTCCTCCGCCGAAATCGAAGCGAATTCGGAATCGAACGGTTGCTCAATCACGATTTCGGCGCCCAGCCCGCGGAACAGCCGTGTCTTGTTCGCCGGATCCATAATCAGGCGGGTCGGATTCTCCGGGCGGAACAGCACGCTCGGATGCGGCCAGAAGGTCAGGACGCCGGCAATACCGTTCTCCCGCCGCGCCGAATGCACCGCCGCTTCAATCACGCTCTTGTGCCCCAGATGCACACCGTCGAACATCCCGATCGCCAGATGAAGCGGGCGGCTCTCCAACTCGATTCCCTCCAGGGAACGGAATTTGACGGGATACCTCACAGGACGTGACTCGGTACGGCATCACCTACCGGCAACAGACGTTTCTCGATCTCCGACAACGGCAGCTCCTCCAAATCCTCGAGCGAAATCGCCGATGAGAGCGAAAAGCCTCCGACAAGGGTTCGTCGAAGACGGCTGAGATGCCCCCCGCACCCGATCTTCGCCCCGAAATCGTGAGCGAGGGTTCGAACATAGAAACCTTTGGACGCCGCCACGCGGAAATCGATTTCCGGAAGCGACAGGCGAAGCAATTCGAAAACCGAGACACGGATAAAGCGCGGCTCGCGCTCGATTTCCCTTCCCTTGCGGGCCAACTTGTAGAGTGGAACTCCGTTCACCTTGATCGCCGAGTGCATCGGCGGAGTCTGGTATTGATCCCCGATAAACGACTCCATCACACGGCGAACCTCCTCTCCGGTAAGATCCGGAACAGGCGCTTCCACCATCACCTCCCCATCCGCGTCGTAGGAATTCGTGGTCTGCCCGAGACGGATGGTTCCCTCGTACTCCTTATCGAGGCTGATCAGAAACTGCGACGCCTTCGTCGCTTTCCCGATCAGCATAATCAGCAATCCGGTGGCCATCGGATCCAGTGTGCCGGCATGACCGATACGTTTCATTTTGAGTTTCCGCCGAAGCCGCGAAACCACGTCGTGGGACGTAAGCCCGCGGGGCTTGTCCACGAGCAGCAATCCTTCAAACACCCGATCGTCCGCCATCGTCCTTCCCTTCATAGTTCGCCGCGTCCACGACACGGAACTGTTCCCGGAGCGCCGCGAGGAACTTCGGATAGAAAACCTCCATCGTCATATGGACGGTAAAGCCCGCCGCGCAGGTGTGTCCACCACCATTGAACAAGGCCGCCAGATCGTTGACCCGGTAACGCCCGTCCTTAGCCCGCAGACTTCCCTTGATCTCGTTCCCCCGGTCTTCGATGATCACCCCGATATCGACGCCGTGAATCGACCGCGCATAGTCGACCAATCCCTCCGTCTCGCCGGCTTCGGCGCCGGTCTTCTCGAAAATGTCCTTCGGCAGCACACCGACGCAGACCCGTCCGTCACATTCCAGCTTGAGGCTGGAAAGGTACGCGTCCAGAAGCCTCATCTTTCCCATCGTTTCCCGTTCGTACAGATGGTTGCTTGCGACGGCCGGATCGGCGCCGAGGTGCAGCAAGCGTCCGCAAATTTCGAATACACGCTGGGATGTCGCCGGGAACCGGAACTGGCCCGTATCGGTGGCGATTCCGACGTACAACGCCTGGGCGGCGATTTTATCTATGGGGTAATCATTGTCGAAAAACATTCCGCTCAGAATCTCCGCCGTGGCCGCGGAGCTACTGTCGATAAAGTTTTGCCGGGCAAACAGCCTGTTGGACACGTGATGATCCACGTTCGCATGGACTTCAGGGAACCGTTTCTTCAGCAAGGGACCCGGGCGGTCGGCGTCCGCGCAATCGACGCACACCGAAACGTGGCCTCCGGGCTTCCATAACTCCGGCCGAACAAACGGTTCCTCGCCGCATAGAAACCGGAGTTTTCCCGGAACGGGATCCTGGTTGACGCATATCGTATCGAAGCCCTGTCCGCGCAAAACCCGGCTTAGCGCGACCTGGGATCCAATGCAGTCGCCGTCCGGGCGGGCGTGGCCGATGACCGCGACTTTCTTCGTGTCCAGTGCTTCGACAAATCGCTCGAAAGCAGGTGAAAGCTCGTCGTAGTACATGGAAAATCTACCTTTCCTCCTCGTCGTCGTCCAACTCGTCGAGCAGCTCGATCACGCTCATTCCACGCTCGATGGAGGGATCGTTATGAAAAGTGAGATGTGGAAGAAACTTCAGCACGATTCGCTTTCCGAGGTAATGGCGGATCTCGTTGCGGTTTTTGTCGAGCCAGACCCTGGCCTCCTCCAGTCGCGCCTCGTCACCGATAACCGAATAGTAAACCCTTGCGTTGCGGAGATCCGGAGCCACCTCCACGCCGGTGATCGTGATATAAACCGCCTCGCTCCGATACCGGGTATGCAGGATGTCGCTGATCTCGCGCTTGACCAGCTCGTTTACTCTCACACTGCGTTGACTCATTCTAAAGAGACGGGCGTTTCTCCTGAATCTCGAAACACTCGATCAGGTCGCCCTCCTCGAATCGGTTGAATTTCTCCAAAGCGATCCCGCATTCGAGGCCGGCGCGCACCTCTGTAACGTCATCCTTGAAACGCTTCAGCGTACCGATACGGGTTTCTCCGACCACTTCGCCCTGGCGCAGCAACCGGGCGCGACCTCCGCGAATCACCTTGCCTTCGGTCACCAGGCACCCGGCGATAAAACTCTTGGCCAGAGGAAATATCTGGCGAACCTCCGCAGCGCCGACCTTGTTCTCGATCTGTTCGGGTTCGAGCATTCCGGCCATGACCTCCTTGATCCGGTCGACAAGCTGGTAAATTATACCGAACTGGTAAATCGGAACGTTGTGATGCTTGGCAAACTTGAGCACCCCGGGCTCCATCTTGACGTTGAAACCGACGATGGCCGCTTCGGCGGCGCTCGCCATAAGCACGTCGTTGCGGCTGATCGGGCCGACGTCCCCCTGGAGGACTTCCATGTCGACCTTGTCGCTCTCGATTCCCTCGAGAAGGCCGATCACCGCTTCGAGCGAACCTTGAACGTCGCAACGCACCACCACACGGAAGGTCATTTTCCTCGTGCTCTCGATCGCGTCGAAAAGATTCTCGATAGTCTTGGGCTGGGCGGCCCCTTCCGGTTCCGCGGCGCTCTGGCGCCTTCTTGCCTCCTCCTGGCTTTCCTCAACGATCCGGCGGGCTTCGCGCTCGTTCTTCGCCGCCCGGAACGTTTCCCCGACCTCGGGCGCGTCGGTCCAGCCGATTACCCTTACCGGGGTGGACGGCGGCGCTTTTTTAACGTTTTTCCCGGCGTCGTCGAACATCGCACGAACCTTGGCGTAGGCGTCACCGCAAACGATCACGTCGCCGGTTTTCAAAGTGCCGTGCTGGACGATCACCGTCGCAGTCGGTCCCCGTCCGACCTCAATCTCCGATTCAATGATCACCCCGGCAGCCTGACGCTGGGGGTTCGCCTTGAGTTCGAGCATCTCCGATTGCAGGACTATCATCTCCAGGAGGTTGTCCACTCCCTCCCCCTTGATGGCGGAAACCGGGACAACAATAGTCTCGCCCCCGAGATCCTCGGGAGGGATCCCGCGCTCCTGCATTTGCCGCTTCACCCGGTTGATGTCCGCCCCTTTCACGTCCATCTTGTTGACGGCAACGACTACCGGAACGGCCGATGCCTGCGCGTGTTTAAGGGCCTCGTCGGTCTGGGGCATAAAGCCGTCGTCGGCCGCTACCACAAGGATGGCGATGTCCGTCACCCCGGCGCCTCTCGCGCGCATCTTGGTGAACGCTGCGTGACCGGGTGTATCCAAAAAGGTGATTTTCTGATCGTTGACATCGATCTGGTAGGCGCCGATGTGTTGTGTGATGCCGCCTTCTTCGCCGCCGGCCACATTCTCCTTTCGAATATAGTCCAAGAGGGTTGTCTTACCGTGGTCGACGTGACCGAGAATACAGACGACGGGAGAACGCGGCTCGAGAAACTTGCTCTCGTCCACTTCCTCCTTTTGTTCTTCGGCCTTTTCAGCCGAGGTCGCGGCCGCCTTCCGGTGTTTGACGTCGAGCAAGTAACCGTGTTTTTCGGCAACGTCCATGGCAATCGATTCATCGATCACCTGGTTCATCGAAGCGAAGATGTTTATCTCCATCAGTTCGGAAATCAGCCGAAACGGTTTTATCCCGAGTTGTTGAGCGAAATCACGGACGACGATCGGCGGCTTGACGTGAAGGAGTTCAAGCTCTCTTGGTTCCGCTGCGGCGCCTGTCGAACCATTCGATCCTTCGGTTTCCTCCCCGCTCTTCTCACGCTCTTCCTCCTGAACCGCCGAATGCGAGTCCTGGCGCGAGGAAACCGCCGACGGTTTTACCCCCGGAAACGACGGGACCGACGGCGGCGAAGACTGGGGACGCGGCGGAGACTTCGCGGGCGGCGGTTGAGTCGCCGGCGGTTTCGTCGCTGGAGGGCTCGCCGGCTTCGGAAAGGCCGGCTCGGGCGTCCGTTTCCTGGAATCCTCTTTTGCTTTCCGTTCCTGGCGGACGTCCTCCGCGGATTTGACAAAGACCCCCTGAGGCGGACCGCCGCGTTCCCGAGGAGCGGGTTCGGCTTTTTCCGGTTCTTTGTTCCTTTCTTCGGAAGGAACAGTCTCCCCGGGAGTTTCCCCGCCGGTTTCTTCTGCTTTCGCAGCCTCGGCACTCCGCCCGGACGCCGTCAACTCTTCGATGAACGATTCCGCGGAAATATTGTCGATAGTACTGGACGCACTGGTCACGTTGAAGCCTCGTTCGTTCAAGAGAGCAATCAATTCTTTATTCGCTACTCCGGTCTTCTTGGAAATTTGATGTATTCGTACGCTCATCAGTCACTATTCAATTCGTGCGCCGGTGATTGGATGCAAGCCGTATAAGCCGCTCTCTCCGACGCTTCCACCCTGTTATTGGGCAATATTCTCGGGATCAAAATAGGCGGCGACTTTCCGAAGAATATCGTCCGCTTCTTCGGCTTCAAAACCCGCGTCAACCAGGTCTTCCTGCTCCACGCCCACGAAGGCTTCGGGGCTGACAAAACCACGCGCCACGAGCTGTTCGGCAAGTTCGCCCTCAATGCCGGGAATCTGATTCAATCCTTCGGCCGCCCGGCGCTTCTTATCCTCGAAGTCCAGCTTCCGCGGCTTCTCCTTGGCCACGTCAAGCTTCCACCCGAGAAGGCGGGATGTCAACCGGGCGTTTTGCCCGCGCCTCCCTATCGCCACAGCCAAATCATCCTCGGAAACTTCGAAGTAAATCTTCCGGTTATGCTCGTCCACGTTGACGTTCTTCGGCACGGCTGGCTTCAGCGTTTCCAGCAGCATTTCGCTCGGATCCTTGAAATAGCGAATAATATCGATCTTCTCGCCGGCCAACTCGCGCACGATGCTCTTTACCCGTGCCCCTCGCGCGCCCACGCAGGCCCCGACAGGATCCACTTTCGAGTCTGAACTGGAGACGGCGATTTTCGTGCGGTACCCCGGCTCTCTGGCCAGCGCCTCGATCTTGACGGTCCCGTCCGCAATCTCCGTCACTTCAAGCTCGAACAGCTTCCTGATGAAATTAGGATGCGCGCGCGACAAAATGAGCTCCGGACCCCGGCTGGCCGCCTCGATTTTGAGCAGGAAACAACGAATCCGTTCACCAGGAGAATAGTCCTCGCCCGGAACGCGCTCCTTGGGCGGCAGAATCGCCTCCGCCCGACCCAGATCGACGATCAGATCCCCCCGCTCCCGGCGCCGGACGACGCCGGAGACGATCGTGCCCACACTGTCCTTGTAATCGTCGTAGATCCTGTCCTTCTCGAACTGGCGAAGGCGTTGCATGATCGCCTGCCGAGCGGACTGGGCGGCGATGCGGCCGAGAAAAGACGGCTCCACCTCCTTTTCGAGCACCTCTCCCAAACTGATATCCGGCTGGATCGCTTTCGCTTTCTCCACGTGAATCTCGCGCTTCGGGTCACTAAGCGAGTCCACCACCTTGTACTGAGCCCAAGCTTTCAGCGCGCCATTTCTCGGATTGATCTCGACTCGCAGCTCCTGGCCGGCGTTCACCCCCCTCTGAGCGGCGTTTTTTATGGCACTGGCAATGGCGGAGATCATGTCGTCACGACGAATCCCCTTTTCCTTCTCCATGTGCTCCAGAACTGAAAGTATTTCGCTGCTCATTAGTTGGTTATGAAAAAAGTAATTTCCTCGGGAGAGCCTGATCCCCCGATTGCGGCTTTAAACGGTCAACAGTAAATCTTCCGCCATTTCATGTCAAGACCCTACGAATTGCGCGTCCGTCCCGCCCATCGCCTCCCGCCACAGGCATCGATTCGGCGCGTACGCGGAATTCGCTGCAGTCCTAACTGAAGGACTTCCCGCAGCCGCAGGTTGTCTTTGCGTTCGGATTGATTATCTCAAACCCTTTGCCGGCAAGACTGTCATCAAAATCAATCCGAGTATCCTTCAGATGGTTGTGGCTGGCGGGATCCGTTACAATCGTCACACCCTCGCACTCGCTCCGGATATCGTCGGGTTTCGGCGAATCGAAAGACATTCCATATTGAAATCCCGAGCAGCCTCCCGCCTCGACAAAGACCCTGAGATATTTCGAGTCGTCCCCGATCTCATCTCTCATGGATTTCAGCTTTGCCGCAGCGCTTTCCGATAACCGAATCATCGGTTACACTGTTCCTCCTGCTCCGCCAAGTGTCAATAATCACCCCGAAAATTTTCCGCACCCTGAAGTCAATCAGGGGCTAAGCTGTCAATTAAATCACTTTGAGATGGATTTTCGGCACTGTTCGTGATATCGCCTAGGTAAAGCTCTCGATCACCCTGGGCGCGTGAAGCAAAATGGCCGAAATACGTCATATTTTCAACGAAATCCATTTCGAACTCGTGCGTCGGATCGCCGAAGGCGGAATGGGCGTTGTTTTCGAAGCACGCCAGCGCGGCGCCAGCCAGTTCGAGAAGCGTGTGGCGATCAAGCTCATCCGGGAGGAGTATTCCGAAATCGACGAATTCCGCCACAATTTCATCGGTGAAGCCCTTCTCGCCGCGGACCTCATTCATACGAACATCGTTCAGATTTATCATCTGGGCGAGATCTCCGGACAGTACTTCATGGTAATGGAATTCGTCGATGGTCTCACCCTCGAAACGTTTCTTGACAAGCATAACCGGGAGGCGATCGACATTCCCGCGGATATCGCCGTGTTCATCATCTCCCGGGTCTGTCGCGGCCTCGCCTACGCACACAGAAAGGGCAGGCGGAGACAGCGGTACCTCAACATCGTTCATCGCGACGTTAATCCGAGAAACATCATGCTGTCCTTCTCCGGCGACGTGAAGATCACCGATTTCGGCATCGCCAAAGCCTTGGACCTGATGCACGACGGAGAGGGCCAGATTATTCCAGGCAAACCCGAGTACATCTCGCCCGAACAGGCCAACTACGAATCCACCGACAGCCGCGCAGACCTTTTCTCCCTCGGAGTCGTCATGAGCGAGCTTCTGCTCGGCCGTAACATTTTTCTGGCCGAAGACAACAACTCAACATGGGAGAACATCCGCACAATGCCCCTGCCCCACTTTCCCGGAATGAGGAAAGAAATCGACGGACGGCTGCATGACGTTCTCGTCAAAGCTCTGGAAAAACAGCCGAACGATCGATACGGTTCGGCTATAGAAATGCTCTACGATCTTGAAATGTACCTTTACAAGGACCGGTTCGGTCCGACCAACGAGAAGTTTGCCGCGTATTTGGAGAAACTTTACGAGGGGACTCCGGTCGGCGTCCCGGAATGGACGGACTGACCTCGCGTCCGACCGGCCGATTTTCAAATATTATCACTCATTATGCCAAAACCATGGCAAGGCTTACAACAGGTTCAGAAACAGACCCAGCAGCAGGTGCTGGCTCCGCAGTTACGGCAGTCTCTGAAGATCCTGCAGGTTCCCGCGCTCGATCTCCAGACCACCATCCGCGAAGAGATTCAGAACAATCCCCTGCTCGAAGAACTTCCAATGAAATCGATCGGTCTCGACGAAAATCCGGAAGTCTCCGAGAACGGGGCCGGTACCGACGGTGAAAACGGGGAGAGCCTTGAGTCGGACCGCGACTTCGCGATGCTGCGGGAATTGACCGAGGACTCCCGGGATTCCTACTACAACCAATCCGCGCGGGGTTCCTTCACCTCCGAAGACAGCGAGAAGCGGCAGCATTTCTTCGATTCTCTCGTCAGTGAAACCTCGCTTCAGGAATACCTTATGGAGCAGGCGGCGCTCTCGGATTGCTCCGAAAAGGAAATGGAGGCGATGCAGTACCTCGTCGGCAGCCTGGACGACCGCGGCTTCCTTACTTCTCCTTTGCAGGACCTCGCCCTTTACTCAGGTATTCCTCTGGAGAATCTGCAAAAGGCATCCGAAATCCTGAAGTCGTTCGACCCGCCGGGAATCGGTTGCGCCGATCTTCGCGAATGCCTCCTTCACCAATTGACGCTGGAAGGGAGGGGGAACACTCTGGCCGCCGCCATCGTCTCCGATCACTTCGACCTGCTCATGCGCCGTCGCATCCCCGAAATCGCCAGGAAAGTCTCCGCAAGCCTCGACGCGGTCCAGGATGCCATCCAGGAAATCGCCTCACTCGATCCAGGCCCCGGCCGTCGTTTCGCTGACGACACGAATCGGGTCGTGGTTCCCGACGTCATCGTTCACCGGGACGAGGACGAGTTCACTATCGAAATGAACAATGACTACATCCCCCGGGTGCGGATCTCGAACACGTACAAGAACCTGATTGCGAGCGGCCGCTTAAGCAGGCAGGAAAAAGAGTACATTCGCGAGAAACTGCGCAACGGGAAATTTCTGATCAGTTCGATCGAACAGCGGCAACAGACGGTCGAGCGCATCGCGAAGGAAATCATCGACGTCCAGAAGGACTTTCTCCGCGAGGGCGTTTCCAAACTACGACCGCTTACAATGACCGAAATTGCTGCAAAGGTCGGCGTTCACGAAACGACTGTGAGCCGTGCCATCGCCAACAAATACATCAAGACGCCTCACGGAACGTTCGAATTCAAATATTTCTTCACCCCGGGATACAAATCTGAAGACGGAAACCCCGTTTCAAACAAGAGCATCAAGGATATGATCGCCCACCTCATCGAAAGCGAATCCCCCCGCAAACCGTTCAGCGATCAGGAAATAGCCAATATGCTCAAGGAAAAGAACATCAACATCGCCCGCCGCACGGTCGCCAAGTACCGGGAAAATATGGACATCCTTCCCGCGAAGCTTCGCCGGAGATTCTAGCCGGTCAGTTCATCAGCTTCCCCAGCTTCTCCTGAATTCTCAGCAGGGCGCGCGGGGTCATTCGGTTGGTGGGGACGAGAAATACGTTGCCGGTCCTGCGATGTTCCAACACCTGATACGCCCCTTCCCTGGAAAACCCTCGGTCCTTGAGGATCCTTTTCCGCTCCAGGAATATCCCGAGAACCTGCTTCATCGTTTCGCGTTCTTCGTCCTCCTCCTCATCTTCCGATTCATAAAGCGAAACGAATAACGACTCGGCGGTTTCTTTCTGTTTCCGCTTTGCATTTTCCCGTTCGGGAGGGCTCTTGTACACACGCGACCAGCGGCACAGGATCTCACCTTCGGGCTGGAATCGGTCCTCAACGTCCCGATCAAGGTCAAAGCGTAGAAACTCCTCGCCCTCGTCGTGCGCGACAAGGTAGCTGACGTACCGCGCTCCATCCTCGAACGCGTTTCCCGTAATACAGCAACGATGGGAAAATGGTTTGATTTGCCAACTCATACTTGTTCGTCAAACGATTGAAGCACCGGCCGGGATTCCAAGTCGAATATAAATACGATAATATCAAAGACCATCCCTGGACCCGGAATCGTTTCGCCTCCCGCCTGTCGTTCCCCCGAAAACCCCCATTTAATGCTTTCGTCGTTCGACCGTACCCCTATTATTGGGATGTTATGGCAAAAGAAACGCAGGAAGAAGGAGGCCCCGACCTATCCGGACTAGCACTGATCGCCCTGGACATCCAGGAACCGTTCGTTCGGAGTTTGTCCGACGGTCCGCGGTTCGTCAACCGCTGCGCCTTCGCCGTTGAAGCGGCGGTCGCTCTGAACATCCCCGTCATTTATACCGAACAGGTCCCGGAAAAGCTGGGGCCCGTTCTCGATCGATTCCGTGCCGCCGCTCCGGGCTCGACAGTCTTTCCGAAAACCCGCTTCTCATGTTTCGGCGCCGAGGGATTCGAGGCACACCTGAAAGAAAACGACATTCATCACCTCATTATCATCGGGCTGGAGACGCCGATATGCGTGTACCAAAGCGTGATCGAAGCCATGGACAACGGGTTCGAAGTAACCCTCTTGAGCGATTGCGTCGGAGCCCGTCGCACCGAGGACGCCGAAGCGGCGCTCCGCTCCCTGGCACACACCGATACTCATATTCTGCCCGCTGAAACCGTGGTTTACAGCATCCTTTCGGATGCCACTCATCCTGCTTTCCGAAAGATCACCTCGCTGGTTAAGAAATACGGAGAGGCATCATGAGCGAAACCATTTCCGAAAACCGGACCGTCTCCCAGCTCAAGTCCCGTGATCGTGCGCAGGGCCAGTCGTTTCTCACGGTGGTGCTCATCAGGAAGGTGAACGCCCGGACCGCGAAAAACAACAATCCTTTTCTCATGGTGGAGGCGGGCGACAGATCCGGGTCGTTTCAGTTTACCTGCTTCAACGACAACCCGGTCTTCGAGACCCTAAAACAGGCTCCCGAGGGCGTCCCTGTCCGGATCCGGGGACAGATCGATTATTTCCAGAACCGCTTTTCTCCCAGGATCGTCGAACTGGAAATTCTCGAGGAAGAGGATCTCAGACAGGAAGGGATTTTCGATCAACTCGTTGCGACGACGACGGAAGACATCGACGTGCTGATGGAAGAACTGATCGGGCTCATCGCCGTGATCGGTCACAAACGGTTGCGCGGGACGGTCGAAAGCGTTTTCGGCGAGATATCCGAGGATTTCCGAGCCGCCCCTGCCGCGATTTCCATGCACCACGCCTACCGGGGCGGACTACTGGAACACACCGTCCACATGGCGCGCGCATGCCGGTCACTTCTTCCCCTCTATCCCGAAGTCGATCGCGATCTCGCCCTGAGCGGCGTGCTGCTCCACGATATCGGGAAAACGGTCGAGTATGAGGGAAAACTCGTCCCCCGCCGAAGCCGGGAGGGGATCCTCAACGGACACGTCGTGCTCGGCTACCGGATGGTTCGCAAAGCCGGCATGAAAACGAAACTTGAGCCGGACTTGCTCGAACGACTCGAACACATTATTCTCAGTCACCAGGGAGAGATGGAATGGGGCGCCGCCGCATTGGCCTCCACCCCGGAAGCGGTGTTTGTTTCGATGATCGACAACCTCGACGCCCGCATGGGAATGATCCAGCAGGCCATCCGCGAAACACCGGCGGGCGAGCCGTTTTCCGATTACATCTCCGGACTCAAGGCGCCTGTCTTCGTCGATCCTCCGGCCCGTTCAGGGGACGGAGACCGCTGACCGAAACCGGCCGCAGGCGGGGCGAATAATTGCCGTCACTCCGTGGGCGAACTCTCAGGATAGCTCCTCGATGACGCCGATAATTGGAAGGAACAGCGCGATCACGATCACGCCGACGATAACCGCGAGAATGACGATCATTATCGGCTCGATGATCGATGTCAGAGCGGCCACCGCATTGTCCACTTCTTCGTCATAGGTATCGGCAACACGATTCAACATTTCCGGGAGTTCACCGGTTTCCTCCCCGACGTCGATCATGCTGGTGACCATCGTGGGGAAAACTTTCGTCTGTTCCAGGGGAGCCGAGACTGAATCCCCCTCCTTGACCCGGTCATGGACTTTGTCGATCGCGTCCTGAAGAACGGCGTTCCCGATCGTTTCCCGCGTGATAATCAGGCACTGGAGTATGGGCACGCCGCTGGAAAGCAGGGTCCCGAAAGTCCGGCTGAAGCGCGCGATCGCCGCCTTGCGGAAGAGGTCCCCGACCGGAGGCATGTTCAGTAGCATCTGGTCGACGATTCTTCCGCCCTTCTCGGTCTTTTTAAGCAACTTGAAGGAAATGTAGACTGCGGCAAAAATCCCCAGGGTCACCAGAAAGTTATTCTTTACGAAATCACTGGCGTTCAAGACCCACTGCGTAAGAACCGGGAGCGCCGCCCCGTCAAGCATATCCTCAAAAATCTCCTCGAACTGAGGAACCACAAAGATCAGCAATCCGATTAGAATCACGAGGGCGACGAAAAGCACGATAATCGGATACACCATCGCCGCCTTGATCTTCCCCCGGATGGCAAGAGATTTTTCCATAAACCGGGAAAGGCGGTTCAGGACGACGTCGAGCACGCCGCCCGCTTCACCCGCCCGAATCATATTGACATACAAGCGGTCGAAAATCTTCGGGTTCTGCGCCAGGCCGTCCGAAAACGTGTTACCGGCACGAACATTCTCGGAGAGTTGCTCTACCACGTACTTGAAACCGGGATTCTTTTCCTGGCGAGCGAGAACCTCCAGACTGCGCAGCAATGGAAGGCCGGCCTGAATCAGGGTCGCCAACTGCCGCGTAAAAATCGTCAATCCCTTCGCGTTGACGACCTTTCCTATGGTCATCGGCCTCTTCTTGACCCCTTCGGCCGGGGTGGTGGAAAAGAACCCGCTTCCCTTCCTCGCCGTTTTCTTTTTCGCCCCCTTGGCGCCGCCTTTGCCGGTGGAAATGCTGGTTACAAAGAGCTTCTGCTCCTTGAGCTGGTTGGTCGCGTCATCCTGGCTGGCGGCGTCGATCGTCGCCGACTTTTGTTTGCCGCTCGAATCAATGGCTGTGTAAAAAAACGTGGGCATGGCAGGTGCAGGCTGGAAACTAGGTGTATTTTATCACTTCTTCAATACTCGTTGCACCATCAAAGATGCAGCGAAGACCGTCGTCGCGCAGGGTGCGCATACCCTGCTCGATCGCTTTCTGGCGAATCACCAACGCAGGTGCGCGGTCGGACACCAGATCGCGCACCGCGTCGGATATGCGGAGCATTTCAAACAGTCCCAAACGACCCCGGTAGCCGCTTTGATTACAGTCCTCACACCCCTTTCCATAGAAAAACTCCTTGTCCCCGATGTCCACGGGATCTATACTCAGCTGCGAAATCAGCGACTGGCTCGGTTCGTAAGAGGTTCTACAGGCCTTGCAGATTCGCCGAACCAGTCGTTGGGCGATAATGGCTTCCAGCGACGCCGCGATCAAATAAGGCTCCACCCCCATATCGATCAACCTTGTCACCGCGCCGGGCGCGTCGTTGGTGTGCAGGGTGCTGAAAACAAGGTGCCCGGTAAGGGATGCCTGAATCGATATCTGCGCGGTCTCCAGATCGCGGATCTCACCGACCATGATGATGTCCGGATCCTGCCGAAGAAACGCCCGCAGCGCCTTGGCGAATGTCAACCCCACCTGTGCCTTCACCGGAACCTGCATGATCCCTTCGATCTCGTACTCGACCGGGTCTTCCGCCGTGAGAATCTTCTTCTCCACTCTGTTGACTTCCCGCAGACCACTGTAAAGCGTCGTGGTCTTACCGCTGCCGGTCGGACCGGTCGCAATGAAGATTCCGTTTGGCAGGTGGATCACCTCGTTAACCGAGTCGAAGACGTCATCCGGCATCCCCAGCGTCTCGAGGTCGAGATTCACCACCGATTTGTCGAGTACTCGTAACACGACGCTCTCACCGAACTGGGTGGGAAGCGTGGAAACGCGCAAATCCACCGCGTGTCCCGCAATGGTCATCTTGATGCGTCCGTCCTGCGGGATCCTTCGCTCGGAAATGTTCAGATTCGCAACGACCTTTACACGCGAAGTGACGGGAATCGCGAGGTTCTTCGGCGGAGGCGCCATCTCGTAGAGCGCCCCGTCGATACGGTAGCGGATCTTGAATTCGTCTTCAAACGGCTCGAAATGAATATCGGACGCCTTGTCCCTGATCGCCTGGTTGAGCACCAGGTTCACAAAACGGATAATGGGAGTCTGACTGGCCACCTCCTCGAGGTCGGACTCGGAAGATTCTTCGGTCAAGTCGTACTCGGTTCCCTCCATCTCGTGGAGGAGATCCTCCACCGATCCCTCTTCTTCTCCGTAGTGGGACCGAATCAGGTCTCGAATCCGATCCGGATCCCCGACGTAAAGGATCACATCCTTGCCCATGGCGAAGGTAAGATCGTCGACGATCTGATGGTTGAAGGGGTCGATCACCAGGAGGTGAACGGTGTCCCTCTCCACCTTGACCGGCGCCACGCCGTACATACGGGCCACGCTTCCGGAAAGCGACTTTCCGATATCGGATGGAATCGACTCCGGCACCTCCTTCATCCACTCCAGGCCCAGGTGCGCGGCGATAACCCTTAAGAAATCCTTCTTATCAACCAGCTCCGAATCGAGAATAACGTCGGCAAGCGGCTTTGCAGTCCGTTCATGCTCAGCGACAAGCTCCTCCAACTGAGCCTTATTTAGCAGGCCGCTTTCCTTGAATGCCTCAAAAACGGGCTGGTCATGCGATTCGTACATAGAATGACAATTGTTTCCGAAGACTATATCAGCGTCGTTGGATATCAGCGCCCAGAGAAACGAGTTTTTCCTTCATCCCCTGCGTATCCTGCGCCTTGTCCAACGCTTCCTCCGTGCTGATCATTCCTTTATTATAAAGGCTTAGAAGATGCGCGTCCAGCGTGATCATGCCTATGTTCGCACCCGTCTGAATGTCCGAGGCGATGCGGTAGGTTTTGTTGTCGCGAATCAGCGCGCGGATCGAATTGGTGGTAATCATCAACTCGAACCCTGCTATCCGTCCGCCGCCGACTTTTCGGCAAAGCACTTGGGAAATCACCGCCACGATCGACGACGCCAACTGGGTCCTGATCATGTCTTTGGCATTCGCCGGGAATGCGTCGACGATACGGTCGACCGTCCGGGCGGCGCCGGTGGTGTGCAGGGTGGCGAAAACAAGGTGTCCCGTTTCCGCCGCGGTAACGGCAGCCTCGATGGTCGCGAGGTCGCGCATCTCACCGACGAGAACCACGTCCGGGTCCTGACGAAGCGCCCGCCGGATTGCCTCCTCAAAGCTGGGAACGTCCGTCCCCAACTCGCGCTGGGTCACGATCGACTTCTTGTGGTTGTGGTAATATTCGATCGGATCCTCGATCGTAATGATATGGCAGTCCCGGTTTTCATTGATGTAGTTCAACATCGAAGCCAGCGTCGTCGTTTTCCCCGAACCGGTCGGGCCGGTCACCAGAATCAGTCCGCGCGGCAGGTACAGAAGGTCTCGAATGCTGTCGGGCAACCCGATCTGGCGCAACCCGAACATATCGTTGGGAATCTGACGCAGCACCAGGCCGTAATGCCCTTTTGCCTTTAGCACGCTGACGCGGAAACGCGCCTTGTCCAGAAACGCGAAACCGAAATCCGCGCCCCCCTGGGTCTTCACCTGCTGTTGATGGGTGTCCGGTGTGATCGACTCCATCAGCATTTCCGTATCCTCCGGCGTGAGGTCGTCGCCTTCTACCGGCGTCAACCCGCCATGAACCCGCAACGTCGGCGGCTGGCCGACCTGAAGGTGAATATCCGACGCACCTTCCTCGACGGTGAGGTGCAGAAGATCGTTCATATCGTAGCTCATAATGATTTAAGGTGGTTCACGTTTCCGGTCAGTAGCTATCGCCAACGGTGACGTTAATGACCTCCTCGAAAGTTGTCATACCCGCAGTCACCTTGCGGACCCCGTCCTCGCGCATCGAACGCATTCCTATTTCACGGGCTTTGGCCCGTAGCTTCTGAGTCGAGACGTTGTCATAAATCATACTCTCGATTTCGTCATTCAACACGAATATTTCGAATATTCCCATTCGCCCCCGGAATCCCGTGCCGTTGCAGGAATCGCATCCCTTTCCGCGCATGAACGTGCCCGCCTTGGCATCGTCGGAACTCATATTGAACGCCCGAAGTTCGCTTTCCCTGGGCTCGTACCGAACCTTGCACTTCGGGCAGATCCGACGCACCAGTCGCTGGGCCATTGTCGCCCGAATCGACGCCGAAACGAGGAACGGCTTGACGCCGATGTCGATAAGACGCGTCACCGCGCTGGGAGCGTCGTTGGTGTGCAGGGTGCTGAAAACCATGTGCCCGGTAAGCGACGCATTGATCGCGATGTGACCGGTCTCCGGATCCCGGATCTCCCCGATCATGATGATGTTCGGCGCCTGTCGAAGCATCGCGCGCAGCGCGGCGGCAAAGGTCATCTTGACCTCGGTGCGTACCTGGACCTGGTTGATGCCGCTGAGCTGGTACTCCACGGGATCCTCTACCGTAATGATCTTACGATCCGGCC
Organism: Opitutales bacterium; assembly: GCA_007130045.1. Taxonomy (GTDB): domain Bacteria; phylum Verrucomicrobiota; class Verrucomicrobiia; order Opitutales; family T3Sed10-336; genus PXDC01. Next base: position 19,214 of record SLTG01000075.1, on the reverse strand, counting down.
GGTTGATGTAATTCAGGCAGGCGTACAGCGTCGTGGTCTTCCCCGACCCGGTCGGACCGGTCACCAGGAAGATTCCATCCGGAAGCGAAATGATTCGTTCGAAGGTCGTCTGATCGTCGCTGAGGAAGCCGAGTTCGGGCAGTCCAAGCTTGAGGCCCTCTTTGTCGAGAATCCGCATGACGATACTTTCCCCGTGCTCGGTGGGCAGGGAGGACACCCGAAGGTCAAGCTCGCGGTCGGTCAGTTTCACCTGGATGCGTCCGTCCTGAGGAATCCTTTTTTCGGCGATACTGATCTGCGCCATGATCTTAAGGCGCGAAATAATCGCCAATTGCAGGCGCTTGGGAGGGTTTTCCACCTCGTGCAACACGCCGTCGATCCGGTAACGCACGCGAAAACGTTTTTCCAGGGGCTCGAGGTGAATGTCCGAGGCCCGCCGTTTGATCGCCTCGGTGATGACCATGTACACCAGCCGGATGATCGGCGCGTCATCATCGGAAACGGTCTCGTCGTCGACCCCGGGCAATCCCCCCGCGAGGTTCATCGCGCTGTCTCCGGTAAGCTCCTCGCCCAACTCCGAAAGCTGGCTCTCGACGGTTTCTTCTATATAATGCTTCTGGATCGCCTCATCGATATCCTTGCGTGCCGCCACCACCGGTTCCACGGCCAACTGAAGCACGTGGCTCAGGTTGTCGATGGTGTCGACGTCGAGTGGATCGCTGATCGCCACCTGCAGAGTGTTGCCCTTTCGGTGCAGGGGGAATATTTTGTAGCGCAACACCAGCTCCTTCGAAACCGCTCCCAGGGCGTTTTTGTCCGGTTTGAGTTTGCCGGGCTCGACCATGGGCATGCCGAATTCATCCGCAAGCACCTGGGTCACCTGGCCTGCCTCGACTATCCCGTCTTCAATCAACCGGTCCACGACGTGACGCGGAATCATGTCTATCTCGGTTTCCTCCTGAAGCTTTCGCCGAGTGGACTCGACCATTTCGGAGGACACCATGTCCTTCTCAATGAGAAGTTGTGCAATGAATTCGTCGGCTGAAGTCACGTGAGCGTAGTTTTAAAAGTAAGAACCGAATAATGCTTACCGGTTCACATTCATCAGAAACTCTGCGTTGGTTTCGGTTTTCTCGAGGCGCTGGATGAACATCTCCATCGCTTCGTCCATTGGAACACCTTGCATTGCCCTGCGCAATGAATAAATTTTCTCCGCTTCGTCCGGACTATATAACAGCTCTTCTTTGCGCGTCCCGGTTTTCTCTATGTTGATCGCCGGAAAGATACGCTTGCCGACCAATTCACTGTCCAGATGGAGCTCCATGTTTCCGGTCCCCTGGAACTCTTCAAATATCACCTCATCCATCCGGCTGCCCGTTCCAACCGAAGCCGTAGCGAGAATAGTGAGACTGCCGCCGCCCTCGATGTTTCGCGCGCTCCCGAAAAACCGCTTGGGTTCGTGCAGTGCCGTCACCTCCACCCCGCCGGATAAAACCCTTCCGTCGCTGATTATCAACGCGTTGTGCGCCCGGACCAACCGCGTGATCGAATCAAGAAGAATGACGACGTCCTTTCCCGCCTCGAGCAGCCGCCTCGACTTTTCAAACACGATCTCGGCGACTTGAACGTGCCTTTCCGGTGGCTCGTCAAACGTCGAGCTAATCACTTCGCCGTGCCCGCGACGACGGAATTCGTTCACTTCCTCCGGTCGCTCATCGACAAGGAGAACGATCAGGGTCGCTTCCGGCGTGTTGGTCGCAACCGATTCGGCAATCTTCTGAAGCAGCAGGGTCTTCCCTGCACGCGGAGGCGCGACAATCAGGCCGCGCTGGCCAAATCCGATCGGCGAGAGTATCTCGATCACCCTCATTGAGATATCCGGTCTGCCGTCGGTCCGGACCTTTTCCAGCAGGATCCTCTCCAATGGATAGTACGGAACGAGGTTCTCGAATCGCGGAAGCTTCGACGCCGACTCCGGGTCCTCTCCCATCACCTTGAGCACGGCCAGCGCGGCAGGGCATCGTTCCCCTTTCGCCGACGGACGTATCAGCACCCGCACCGACTGGCCGGGCCGCATCCCGTAGCGCCGGATCAACGCGGGCGCAACGTAGGGATCTTCGCCCTGAAGCTGGTAATCGTTCTGGCGCCGCACGACAAAACCATGGCCCTCGTGAGCCACGAACAAGATCCCTTCGTCCACGACCGGCCTGCGCGCCTCACCCGCCGCACGGATAATCTTTTCGACCAGTGATCGGCGGGACGGCGCCGCGCCGTCCCGGACACCCATCGCCTCGGCTTCAGCAAGCAGCTCCTTTACGGAACGATCATGGAGTACCGCCACCTGGAGCGGCTCGCCGCCACCGCCGGCCGCTTCGACCATGCGCGCCAATTCCCTTTCATCTTCGAATTCTCGCCCGTCCGGCAGGCCGGGACCCGATGCCAGCGATCGCGCCCGCAGCACCGGGAATTTGCTCGATGGCTGACCTGAGTACGGACGATCCCCTTTCTCCCTTCGAACATTCCGGGTTTGCGGCTTCCGCCGGACGCCATCCTGCCCGGAGCGTTTTCCACCCGTATATTTCTTTTTCGCTTCACCTGTCCGGTTCCAGCCAGCCAGGGCGCGCGGGCCTCCCCCGGGCCCGCCTCCACCCGTGCTTGAATCATCCGGAGAAAACTGAAACCTCTCCTGATCGCCGAGTTCCTCAGGTGTAGCCTTGTCGCGGTCGTCGAAGGCCCCGATTTCCGCCGGCCGCTTCTTCCCGCCGCGCGCCGCCCCTTTCAGCGCCGTACTCTTCGAGAACGCTTTCGCATTCGTCTTCGGTTGCCCGGCTTTCGCCGGGCTCCAATCATCTCTCGATTCCATGTTCACTCTCCGGGCTCACATCGGTTAATCGAACAAACACCCTTTCCAAGGCTGAAAAATCGCGTTGAGTCATGATATGCACAGACATTCCATCCCGATCTGTTCTTAACATTTTTGGTCGTTTACCCTACAAATTGCGAATCAAATCGAGTACCTGCTCGCGAAGAAAACGCTCGGATCCATCGTTCAACACCACATGATCCGCCAATTCCATCTTAACTTCAATGGAGTACTGCCGGTATGTTCGCGAATTCGCCTGCTCATCGTTCATTCCCCGCAGGCGTAATCTTTCTCTTTGAACGCGCGGACTCGCAGCAATACACACGGTCACGTCCACGTGTTTTTCAAGTCCTTTCTCGAAAAGGAGCGGAATCTCAACCGCCCACATTGGTTCCGGCCCGGCCGCTGTCCTCTCCTGCCAGATTCCGATCACCTTTGGGTGCAGGAGATTCTCAAGCCAATCGAGATCATCAGACGATGCAAAGACCACCTCCGCCAGCGCGGAACGGCTCACCGCTCCTTTCGAATCCATGACCGAATCCCCGAATCGTTCGCGCACGGCGCGGCAGACGTCACGCTTTTCCGCCAATAATTCGCGGACTATCTCGTCGCAGTCCACACAACCGAATCCCGACCTTCGAAAAACTTCCGCCGCCGCGGATTTCCCGCAGGCCATTCCTCCCGTAATTCCAATAACGAAGGCGGGGCGGTCGTCCCTCTTCAGGCGTGAGTCTTGTGGCAACATCCGGTTCATCGGAGCAATCACTGTTGCGGCAACGTTTGTCCATACTTTTTTTTATTTTCATTGGAAATAAGTCGTGATTTTTTCATTTATTCCTCGCCCGGAAGGCGCCGGGAGGATTCCAATCTCATCCATGCCGAAAACCATCATTTGCTACGGTGAAGCACTCTGGGATTGTCTGCCGAACGGCCTTTTCTTCGGCGGAGCCCCGATGAATGCCGCCTTTCACCTTCGCCGTTTCGGCGCCGATGCCTGGCCGCTCACCTGCGTCGGCCGGGATTTCCTCGGGGACGAAGCGACCGAACGGATGGCCGCGGCCGGCTTGCCCCCCGATCTCATTCACCGGCACGACTCTCTTCCGACCGGAACGGTGAAGGTCAAAATCGACGCCCGGGGCAACGCGTCCTACTCAATCCTCGAGCCCGTCGCGTGGGACCGTATCCCGGTCGATGAACAGGCCGCGGCACTGGCGGACAAAGCCGACGCGGTCATTTACGGGACGCTCGCCCAGCGCGGTGAATTCAATCGCGGCGAGATCACAAAGCTGCTCGCCCGCGACTCCCTTTTCAAGATCTACGACGTCAATCTCCGTCCCCCTTACGACGATCTCGATCTCGTCCAGGAACTCGCGCGCCCGGCCGACCTGCTCAAGCTGAACGAGGAAGAACTTTTTTGCCTTCTTCCCGTGGAATCCCGCAACGTCCCTCTCAAAAACGCCGCCCGCCTCCTGCGCGACCGAATTGGCGTCCGGAGGATTTGCGTCACCCGCGCCGAAAAAGGCGCCGCATTCCTCGACGAAGGCGAATGGCTCGTCGCCGAAGGACGCAAGGTCACCGTCAGGGATACCGTCGGCGCCGGTGACGGATTCCTCGCCGCCTTTACCGCCAATTACCTCGCCAAAAGCGGCTCCTCCCGCGAAATTCTCGAAATCGCCTGCCGCTTCGGAGAGTTTATCGCGACCCGCGACGGCGCCGTCCCCCCCTACAATCCGAAGGAATGGATTCTCGATAGAACCCAATGACTCCGCGGCAACGGGTCTTCACCGTAGCAGGCATCGGGTCTTTTCCGATGATCCTCCCGCCAACCGCGAACCACCAACAGGAACCCCTTTTTCCTCCCGCCCTCACTCCACGAGAAACGACACGATTTCTTCCCAGACCTCGGTCGCCGTATGATCCCAGAGCGTGTTGTGGCGAGCCCCCTCAATTTCCCACAAACCTTTTCTTCCCTCGAAACTCTCGTACAACTCGTGCCCGAACCGCGCCGGGACCGTTTCATCCAGCTCGGCGACCAGAATCGCCACCGGCCCCTCGTAATCGCTCAGATGCCGCGCGTTGTCGTAGCGATCGCGCAGCAGGAGCCGTACGGGAAGAAAGGGGAAATGGGCGGAACCGACGTCGGCCAAACCCGTGAACGGCGCCAGGAAGAGCGCTCCGTCGATCTCGTCGCCGCGACTCGCGATCACGTGGCTGGCCACTCCGCTCCCGAGCGATTCGCCGACCAGGTAAAGCGGCCTCTCCCCGTCCTCTTCCAGCATTTCATCCACCGCCTCCAACGCCGCCCGCACAAAGACCTTCTCGGATGGACGCCCGTCGCGTCCCCCATAGCCCGGATATTCAAACAGAAAAACCTCCCACGGCCCCGAATCCTCGAAACCCGAAAACAGGTCCACGTAATAATCACGGTGAAGCGCATGGCCGGCGTTCCCGTGAAACACGACGATCCGGCTCCCGCTCCCGTTGACTCCCCCCCTCCAGCCGATGATTTCCCCCTCCGACGAGCGCCACGCGGACAAACCGAATCGATCCGCCAATTCCTCCAACCGCGACGGATCCTCGGTGGAAGGGTAGTAGATGTACATCCTCTGAAACAGCCCCATAAGAATGACCACTCCCGCGTACACTAGGAGAACGAAGCGGATGGCCCGCCATACGGGGGAACCGAATATCGACTTCTTTGCACTCATAACATCCAGCCTAAACAACGTTAAGCCCGGCATTCCAATTATTTCCGACGCCCCGCCGAACCCCGCGCGGGCGCGTCAAGGCCACATCCAATAGCCCCCGGAGAAAAATCCAAAGCGGAAATCCCTGCAATAATTGATCAAACGGTGGAAACAATACGTTTACATATACCGTGCCACAGGCCCGGCGCACCGTTGGGAGGAAAGCAGATCCGTGCCTCCGCAGCCTTCCGCGCCGAATAATGCGTTTCATGCTTGGTGAAAGCCCGATCACCCGTACAATGCTCACGTCGATATGAAAAAGAATGACCTGATCGTCCTCGGAATTCTCGCCGCAGTCCTCGTTGCAGGCATCGTGATGCTCCTTACCCAACGCCGCGTGCCCCCCGGAGTCGGAGAACAGCACGTCACACCCTCGGAAGCCGGTTATTACGGACGCGCGGATCGCGCCACCGACCGCGCCGAACCGGTCAGTGTCGTTTACTGGATCAGTATCGACGGTCTCCGCTCCGATTACCTGGAACGCGCCGACACCCCGTTCTTCGACTTTTTGCTCGCCGAGGGCGCCTACAGCCTGGAACACGAAGTCGTTTTCCCTTCCACCACCTTCCCCAGCCACGTCTCGCAGGCCACCGGGGTCAGGCCCGGCGAGCACGGGATAACGGCCAATTCGTTCCACGACCTCGAAACCGGCCGCGAATATCACTTTCCGAGCGACTCCAGCCTCCTGGAAGCCGAACCCATCTGGAATACCGCCGTCCGGCAGGGGCTTCGGGTCGCTTCACTCGACTGGGTGCTCTCTCATGCCCAGACCGGCCCGTACTCCGCCGACTACTTCGACCCCGAATATCAGCGCGGACTCTCGAACGAGGAACGCCTCCGCAGACTCCTCGATATCCTGTTGACCGACGAACACTCGGAACCCCTGCGCCTCCTGATGGGCTACACGGTCGGCCCCGACTCCCCCGGACACCGTTTCGGCCCGGATTCCGATGAGGTCGTTTCCGCCGTCGAGGAGATCGACGCGATCCTCGGCCGCCACTACGAGGAGCTTGTTGAGTTCTGGAACGAAAACATGGCGCCCGACGACGAGCTTTATTTCACGGTCACCTCCGACCACGGCATGAGCGAAGTCCATACCCTCGTCCACCCGGATCACCTGACCGGGTTGAGTGATCGCGAGGATGTTCGTCTGATTACTTCGGCCAATATCGCTCACGTATATCTCGACTCCGAACTCTCCCCCGGACAACGCGACGAATTGGTCGAAGAGACATTGGACCGCCTCGCTGAATTCGGATTCGTCCGCGCTTACACCCGCGAATCGCTCCCGGCCGAATGGGGCTATGACCATCCCTCCCGAACCGGTGACTTGCTCATCGTCCTCGAATCCGGATACACATTCAGCCGGAGACCGCACGGAATCCGCATGGCCCCCGAAGAAGGAACCGGTCCATTTGGAATGCACGGATACGATCCCGTGCAGGACCCCGATATGAACACCGTCGCCCTCTTCCACCGTTACCCGATTTCATTCGGCGGCACCGATCTCGGCCCGGTCCACTCACTCCAGCTCCACCCGACCGTCGCCCGCCTGCTCGGCATCACCCCTGCCGAAACCGCACAATCCCGCCCCATCGACCTGCGGTAAGATCATCCGGCAATGCGGGATACTTCTCCCTCCGCAACCTCGGGTCCACCCCCGGATCGAGTCTTCTCTCCATGCCCCCGAACCGCTCATCGGGTCTTACCCGATGAGCGGTTCCCGAAGTGAAGAGGCAGGCACCATCACCCCTCTCCCTTCAAAATCCTTCCTTCGACGAAATCCGCGCTCACCTTCTCCAGTCGCACCATCCCCGTCCGGTTGGTCAGATCGCCTGTTTCCGGCGGCACCGTTTCGGCGTCCACAACGACCCGAACGTAGTTGTCCGTGTACCCGGTCCAGTGCCCCGGCTTCGGATCCTCGAAAAGCACCCGCAGTGTCCGGCCCAAAAATTTTTCGTAATACTCCCGCCTGCGGCTCGCGCTGAGCCGCCTTAGAAACGCGCTGCGACGAGTCCGCTCCGGCACGGACACCGATCCCTCCATCCGTTCCGCCGGCGTCCCTTCCCGCTCGGAAAACGAAAAAACGTGACAATAGGCAAACGGATTCTCAAGGAAGACCCGGCACGTCTCGTCGAACTCTTCACCGCTCTCGCCCGGAAATCCGACCATGATGTCGGTGCCGATGCAGAGATCCGGCACGGCATCGTTTGCCCGGTGAATGAAATCCAGGTATTCGTAAAATGAATACTTCCGCTTCATCAGCCCGAGAACCCGATCGCAGCCCGATTGCAGCGGAATGTGCAGGAACGGCAGCAGCGCGTGGTCCGGATCGCGCATCATCCCGAACAGCTCCTCCGGAATCGTCGTCGGCTCGATGCTGCTGATGCGGATCCGGTCGATCCCGGTAACCGAGTTCAGCGCCTCAACCACCTCCAGGATGCCGCGGCCCTCGTAAGCGTACGTGCCGATGTTCACTCCCGTGAGAACGATTTCACGAACGCCGCGCGCCGCAAGCGAACGCGCCTCGTCCAGCAGATTCCCGAACTCCCGCGCACGGGACCGCCCCCGCGCGAACGGAATGATGCAGAACGAGCACATGAAATCGCACCCGTCCTGAACCTTGAGATTCGCCCGCTTGTTGAACGGCAGCTCGCCGGCGAAATGGATCGAGAAATCCGTCTTGTCGATGCGGTCCCGAACGATGACCGGAGTCTCGTTCTTTCCAAAACCGACGTAGTCAAGCACGCTCAGCTTGTCCTGGTTGCCGATTATCAGGTCCACTCCGGGAATCTCCGCGACCGCCTTGTGCCCCATCTGCGAATAGCATCCGACGACCGCCGTGAACGCCCGCGGGTTTTTTCGCACGAACGAACGGATCACATTCCGGCACTTCGCGTCGGCGAGATTGGTGACCGTGCATGTGTTGATGATCCCGAGATCCGCCTCCTCGCCGAATGGAACCAGCCGATAACCTTCCTTTTCCAACCGGTCCCTCAGCAGAAGACTCTCCGACTGGTTCAACCGGCACCCAAGCGTGTGTACGGACGCTCGCCTGACTGGTGACATCGCGGATTTCATCCCTTCCAATCGATCAAAAACTCAAACGCTTCCCGGCAACACATATCCGATCCAGGCCGGAAAGATTCCGATCTCAATGCCCGCCCGCGCACCGGCTTCCCCTCGCCCCTCGTCCTTTGTCCCGTCCTACTTGATCTCCCAAACATGATCCCCCCGGATCAACAAGTCCAGATCCCCTTCACCCATGCGCTCGAAAGCATTTTCGATCTGGGACTGGACCGCTTCCTCCAGACAGCTTCGCTCCGATGCGTAAAACACACCGAACGCACGGGGGAAATCGCCCTTCTCGCCGTGTTCGTTCTCCGAGAGACGGGCAAGCATTCCCGCCTTGAGCGAATCTTTCTCGTCGTGAATCCATAGTTCGCTCTCCGAAACGCCGTCGGAATCAAGGTCCACGATCTGCGGACGGTAGCCGTCGCGCAGGCGGATCCCCTTGCAATTGTCCTTGCCGAACAACAGCGGTTTCCCGTCTTCGAGGAAAAGGGCGTGATCGTTCTTGCTGGCGCGGTCCGTGAATGACTGAAACGCCCCGTCGTTGAATACGTTGCAATTCTGATAAATCTCGAGAAGCGACGTTCCCCTGTGGGCGGTCGAACGGCGAATCATGTCCTGCAGATGCTTCGGATCCCGGTCTATCGAACGCGCCACAAACGTCGCGTCGGCCCCCAGCGCCAGCGCAAGGGGATTGAAGGGATGCTCCACCGATCCCATCGGACTGGACTTGGTGACCTTCCCCTCCGGGGAGGTGGGAGAAAACTGCCCCTTCGTCAGACCGTAGATCTCGTTGTTAAACAGAAGCACGTTCAGGTCGGGATTCTTCCGGAGCGTGTGGATAAAATGATTTCCGCCGATCGAAAGAGAGTCGCCGTCGCCCGTCACCACCCAGACGCTCAACTCGGGCCGGCTGACCTTCAGTCCGGTCGCGATCGCGGTGGCGCGTCCATGAATCGTGTGCATCCCGTAAGTGTTCATGTAATAGGGGAAGCGCGAAGAGCAACCGATTCCCGAAATGAAAACGATGTTCTCCTTCTTCAACCCCAGTTCAGGCAGAACTTTCTGGACCTGTTTGAGAATCGAGTAGTCCCCGCATCCGGGGCACCACCTCACGTCCTGGTCGGAAACCAGATCCTTGCTCGTGAAATTCGAGATGCTCTCCCGCGTTTGTGTCGTTGCCATTATGGATCCTTCTTTAATGAGTCGCGTTACCTGGTTTTCCCATTGAGCACTTCCCAGACTGCGTTCTTGATCTCCGCCACGGCAAATGGCTGGCCACGGATCCTGTTGTACGGAATGGCCGGCACAAGGAAGCGGTCGCGCAAGAGTCGCACGAGTTGGCCGTTGTTGATCTCCGGCACCAGGACCCGGTCGTAGTTCCGAATCAGCTCGCCAAGGTTTTTGGGAAACGGATTGAGGTAGCGCAGGTGGGCATGGGCCACGTCCACCCCTTCCTCGCGCAGCTGCTTGAGCGCCGCCTTGATCGTCCCGTAGGTCGAACCCCAGCCGATCACCAGGAGTTCCCCTTTCTCCGGCCCGGAATCCAGCGTCTGCTCGGGGATGTGGTCCGCGACGTTGTCCACCTTCTGCTGGCGGATCCTGACCATCTTCTCGTGATTGTCCGGCTCGTAGGATACGTTGCCCGTGATATCCTCCTTCTCCAGCCCGCCAATCCGGTGCTCCAGGCCGGGCGTGCCCGGTGTCGCCCACTTGCGCACCAGGCGGGCGTCCCTCTTGTAGGGCAGGTAAACGCCGTTCCCGCGGTCCTCCGGGCGGGCGAAGCCGACTTTGATCCGCCCGAGATCCCGCGTGCGCGGGAACCGCCACGGCTCCGCGCCGTTGGCCAGGTATCCGTCGCTTAGAAAGAAAACCGGCGTCATAAACTCCAGCGCGATCCGGCACGCCTCGAAAACCGCCTCGAAACAATCCGCCGGGCTCGACGCCGCCACTACCGGCAGCGGCGCCTCACCCGGTCGCCCGTAAATCGCCTGCATCAGGTCCGCCTGCTCCATCTTGGTCGGAAGCCCCGTCGAAGGACCCGCGCGCTGAATGTCGCAGATTACCAGAGGGATTTCGTAAATGGTTGCCAGCGAAATCGCCTCGGTCTTCAGAGATATTCCCGGCCCGGCCGACGCGGTCACTGCCAGACTCCCGCCAAACGAAGCGCCGATCGCCGAACACACCGCCGCAATTTCATCCTCCGCCTGGGCCGTCACCACCCCGAAATTCTTATGCCGCGACAACTCATGAAGAATGTCCGACGCCGGTGTGATCGGGTAGGTCGCGTAATAAACCGGAAGGTTGGCCCGCTTAGCGGCCGCGATCACCCCGAACGCCGTCGCCTGGTTGCCCATGATGCTCCGGTAAATCCCCTTTTCCAGGGCAGCGGGCTTGACCTCGAACCGCCCGTGCTGGATCTCGGTCGTGTCCGCAAACGAATACCCCGCCTTCAATGCCTTGATGTTCGCCTCCGCCACTTCCGGCTTTCTCGCGAACTTGCTCTGCAGGAAATTGATCGTCGGATCCATGGCCCGGTTGTACATGTAATACAGCACCCCCAAAACGAACATGTTCTTTGACCTGTCCATTTCCCGGAATCCCAACCCCGTGTCCTTCAGGCACTCACGGGTCAGCTTGGTCACCGGCACAATGTGTACCTGGTACTCCGAAAGGGAATCGTTGGCTATCGGATTCTCGCCGTTCGGGTACTTCGCCAGACGCAGGTTTTTCTCGTCGAACCCGTCCTCGTTCGCAATAATGATTCCGCCCTTCTTGAGGTGAACCAGGCTCGCCTTCAGCGCCGCCGCGTTCATCACCACGAGCACGTCGCAATAGTCGCCGGACGTATAGATCTCATCGCTCGAAAAATGAAGCTGAAACCCGGACACCCCCGCCATCGTGCCCGCCGGAGCCCGGATTTCGGCCGGATAATCCGGAAAAGTCGCCAGGTCGTTTCCCGCCAGCGCGCTCGAAGTCGTAAACTGCGTTCCCGTCAATTGGATTCCGTCGCCCGAATCTCCCGCGAAACGAATAACCACATTCGACTTATACTGAATTTTTTCTTTCGACACGCTCCGCCTGAAACACTTTCGCCGAGAAAAGCACCCGCCTTTCCCGGATTTAAATTAAATAAGCCCGCGAACTCCCGTCCAAAAACTTACAACCTCCTAAACCCTTAGTTAATGAGAAGAATCCCCCATGAAGTCAAGGAACTGCATAGGAAACCGCAAAAAATTCACACCAAATCCAAAGCCCGCGCTCCGTAGCGAATTTCGCAAAAAATTAGATGTCACGTCTTTTCTCCCTCCTCCTCCTCCCTGCCTAAAACTCCTCACCCAACGCGAAATTCACCGCCTCGATTCCCGCCGCCGAACAAGCATCGAGCACTCGCACGACGATCTGGTGAGGCGCCTCGTCGGCCGGCGCCAACGTTACGATCGCATCCACCCCGCCCGCGTCGCTCGTTTCACGGAAACGCGACAGCATCGCCGTCAGCTCCACGAGTCGGGCGGCTCCCGGCGCATCGTAAGCGTGCTCGTTCACGACCACCTGGCCCTCCGCCGTAATCTCCACGATCTGTTCGTCCGGCATCTCAAGCGGCGACGCCTGCTCAACCGTGCCCGGAAGCTGGAATGAGACATCCGCTTCCTGCTTCTCCAGGGTCGCGCTCACCATGAAGTAAATCAGCATCAGAAAAACCACATCGATCATCGGCGCAATCTGCATCTGCGCCCCCGGAGCCTTTTTCCGTTTCAACCTGACTGCCATATTTCAATCTCGTTCGACCCAGGCGAGGCATAGCCTCGGACCCAGGGCGGGGGGATTCGTGAAAGCCGCGTAAAAAATTGCCTCAAGTGCAACATCTCTGGGTGTCTCATGATTTTAATCCGCCTGGTGCGTCGAATAAATCACCTCTGTCGCTCCCGCCTCGGCGCAGGCCGAAAGCACACGCCGAATCTCCTCGAACGGCGTTCCCCGATCCGCCCGGAGCTGGATGCGGAGGTCCGGCGTCTCCCGCAGCGCCGCCCGAACGCTCTCCTGCATCTCCTCGATCATTACCTCCCCGCGCGCCGTGTGTACCGTCCCGTCCTCCTTCACCGAAATCGTCCCCCTGCCCGAAAGATCCTCGGGCACCGTGCTCTCGGTCGACTCCGGCAAATCCAGCTCGACCAGCAACCGGTCCGCCTGCGCGAGCGAACTCACACACATGAAAAACACGAGCAACAGGAACACCATGTCGATCATCGGGGCCATCTGGAAATCCTCCGCCACACGCTCTTTCCGGGGTAGTCGCATAACAACCCGTTCAAATAATTCACCCCGGCCTGCGCAAGAAAAAAATCCATTTAAAAGGTCGCATCGGGTTTCCTCTTGTGGTCTGAAGCATGAATGGAGGGCCGGCTTAGTCATTCATCAGCCGAGGCGCGCTGTAGCCGCGTGCGCGGATCTCCTCGAGCATCGCCTCAAGCTCCGCCGCCTTATTCGGGCGCGCCTCGACGAGGTTCTGCTGTTGGCCGAGGTCATCGTCCAGTCGGTTGAGCACGGCATCGTGGGGAGTCGCCTCATGGCCGAGCCAGTCCGGCTCGTTCTGAAGCGCGCCCGTCGAAGCGTTGATGTACACCCAGTCCCTGTGGCGGATGCCCCACGGCTCGCCCCACGTACGGTGGACGAGCGTGTCGCGGCCGGGCGTCTCGGCCTCGCCCAGCAGGTACGGAAGCAGGTCGTAGCTGTCCTCCGCCGCGGTGTCGGGCAGCTTGTAGCCCACGATCGAGGCGATCGTCGCCATGATGTCGATCTGGCCGATCAGCGATTCGCTGACCGTCCCCGACTCAATCACACCGGGCCAGCGAATCGCGAACGGAACGCGGCGGCCCCCCTCCCGCACGTCCCGCTTGAGCCCGCGCAGCGGCCCCATGCTGTAGTGGCCGTGGTTGCGGATCCGCTCATACGCAATGTTCTCCGGCCCGTTGTCGCTGCTGAAGATCACCAGCGTGTTCTCCGCAAAGCCGTGATCCAGCGGCCCGCCCGGCACGGGCTTCGACCAGTCCCACGCTTCAGGGCTGTTGCGGTCGGCCACCTGCTCGTTGCGAATCGCCGACCAGTCCCAGCCTAGGTGCCACTTGCCGATGCACGCGGTGCGGTAACCCTTCTCCTGAAGCATTTGCCCAAGCGTGAGCCGGCCCTCATCCCACCAAGGTCCGCCCCACGAGCCCACGATCCCCTCGCCCTGCCGCCAGTGATACCGGCCCGTCAGAAGGGCGTACCGGCTCGGCGTGCACATACCCGAAGAGCTGTGCGCGTCCGTAAAACGCGCCCCCTGCCGCGCCAACTCGTCCAGGTGCGGCGTGGGGATCTTCGAATCCGGGTTCTGCAAGCTGAAATCGCCATAACCCTGATCGTCGGAATAAATGATCACGATGTTCGGGCGATCTTCATGCCCGAGACCGTAAGCGAACCCGCTGACCCCGATCAAGGCGGTGCCAAGAAGGAGCGCAGGCAAAAGCTTCATGAGGTTACCTGAAGGGTGGTTTGGTCGAACGTGGTGAGCGCCGATTCCCCGCAGCCGGTCCAAAGGACGGCCACCATCATCGGCAGAATGGGAGGGATCAAGGTTTTTCATAGTAGAATTTGGGTTGATCATTGTGCGAATCATGACACCCAACTTGCAACGCTCAAGCAAGGAAGGGACGTTGAAAACTCTGTTTGAAATCCGGAAAACTGAAACCTCACAGACGGATTGCCTTGTAGCCCTTGTTGCCGTCTCCGGCCGACAGTTCATTCCCTTGGAAGGAGAGCTTCTCACCGTCGCCGATATAGAGATTGATTTCGCTTCCGGATTCGCTCTCGATCATCCTGACGATGGCGAACCGGCCTGTGAAACCAAGTCCTGAGTCAGGATCCTCATAGGTCTCCCCGGCCGCGTCGCGGGCAATGATCCGGTCGGTGATCACCTTGTCATCCACATGCGAAACCACCTTCGCGCCAATCACTTTGCCGTCATTCATGATGTTCTCAACACGCTGAACCGTCGGTTCTTCATTTGCGGACGGCTCATAGATCACGATAAAGGGACGATCCCATGCCTCGCCCGGCTGTCGGATCGACAGCAGCTGCGCCTGCGATTTCTCATCGTGCCCCTCCCTGGCGATCGCGGCATAAGGTTCCGCCGCATCGAAGATGGGGGGCGCCTTGGCAGCCGTGTACTCGCGGGCAAAGCCCCCGGGCATGGCCACATGATTATACCGCTCCAAAGCTTCCATAAAAAAAGTTCCGTGGATGCCGCTTGCATCGGGCGCTGAGCTCATCACATCGGTAAAGTAGTGCCAGCCGGGAAAACGCAGCGTCAGGCTCTCCTGATACTTGCCCCCCTTGTCATCCGGTGATACATATCGGTGAATGGTCGTCTCCTCATCATCCGAGTTCACCCTATATCTGGTAACCGGGTAGGACTGGTATCGATCTGGCGCCGCGACCAGTGGCAACTCGCCACCACCGGCCTCGCGCATGACCAGGGCTTCGCCCATGTTGCGGTAGATGTAGTCGTGGTAATGGTTCACTTCCTCGGAACGTGAACGGAACATATCGAAATAGTATCCTGTCGTACCGCTGGTTCGAACAATGCTTACGATGCGCTGCTGCGTCGCGTTATTGACCGTGTCGTTCAGGATCTGGCTGGAAAAGGTAAAATTTTTCGAAACAGCCTCGGTATAGGGTTTCGGTTCCATGGCCTCCATGCGGGTCGTATCCATGTACAACATCTTTTGCTGTCCCCAGAATCCCTCGGAGCTGCCTTTGGATCTTCCATTGACAACAACGGTGTTGTGGCCCGCATAGTTGCGGTAATAATCGTTGTATTTCGCCGCCGATCGCGGGGCATACATTCCCCCCACCCCGCCCATGACATAGCCGGCACCGAAAAACTCGAAGTTCAGCCCGGAGAGCGCGGAATGTACATGTTCCGCTCCGCCGGTGTAATACATCATGCCATGCTCTTTCGGGGCGTCGGCATGGAGGTTGTTCTGGATGACGACACCGGCGTACGGCAGCACGACCGCCTGGCTTTCGATGCGTTTCGGCTCATATCCTTCCAGCATCTCCATGCTGAGAAACTCCCTGTACACCCAGTGCCCTCCCCGGCTGTAGTGTGAGACCGTGGAACTTTCGCCATATTCCTCACGATCCGCCTTCATATGCCGGAGCAGCGCCGTCGCTTCCGCTTCCTCCTCCAGACCGGCCCGCCGAATAAAGCGGATGACCATCGCGGGTATCCTCGGGCGCCCACTTCGACTGCGCCTCGCGGTGCCGAAAGCGACACCTTCCTCATGGCTGGGATAAGCAAAGAACAGTCGGTCACTGAAACCGGTCAGCACCTTTTCGACTCCATCGTAGATCCCCAGTTCGGGATAGCTGCGGTCAACGGCATCCATCAGGATATAGGTGATGATGCCCGGAGAGCTGTAGCCGGGCGATTCCGGCCACACCCCGTTGTTGTCGATCATGACCTGCTTCATCCAGTTCAGGCCGGTCCTCGGCTTGCTGCCCTCCATGAAGGTCCGGATGTACGCATCGCGCTTCTCTTTGTCCTCTATCGAGAGCGCACAGTAGAGGATACCGGCGCCTTCCATGATCGTGTGATTGCTCCCCTCAATCCAGAAACCTAAACCCCTCTCGACAACTCGCTCAAACATAAGCTGGGCCAGCTCATCGTCAAAAGGAATGCGTTTTCCCATACCCTTGTCGAAAACTGTCATGCCTTCCTGTTTCAGAAACGGATGAATGAAATCGTAGATGAGACCGACCATCGGAAAGAGATCCCAGTAATCCCTTACGAGCCCATCTGTAGATAGTTCTACCGCATGGCTCTCGTTACCCAATTGCTGCACATAGACGTTCAGGATGTCCGCGGCAAGCTGTGCGTAATCTTCGTTGTCGGTCATGAAGTAAAGTACACTGGATTCCAACGCGAGATTCAACGGCCTGCCGTGGGCATGGACCCCGGCGGGAATCTCAGGAACCGTTTTCGTCAAATAATCCAACGGCGAGGACTTGTGGCGTTCCAAGTGTGGAGCCATATTTTGCTTCATATCCTCCAGGCGCCCAGCCGCCCACTCGCGCTCAGCAATAACTTCCTGAATGCGGGCTTTATCTGCATCGTCCGCCAAGATAATAGGACGCTTCATGCCATGGCTGCTTTTGATTAACGTAAAGGAAAAGAGGACTAACAGCATTGAGGTTGCCAATAATTTGTTGTAAAATGTGAGTGGTTTCATGTTGTTTGCTTTGTCTTTGTATTTATAATCATTACCATACCTGTATCCTGATCGCCCCGGAACCAGGATTTTCAAATGGGCCGGGTGTGGGGTTTTCCAGCTCACGTGGCTTGCCCGGAAAATCCTTGTCGATCATGAGGGGCGAGCCATCGGGGTTCGTGAAAGGCTGTTTGGGTATCATTGCTTTGCCCAGCAGGGAAGTTGTCACGAGCTCCCGAGATTGAAAACTGATCCATGCCGGATCAATGTTCATTTCAAGGAAAAAGGCTCCGCTTTCTTCGATAATCTTCGGATCAGGGTTATAGTCTTTAATGATCAGTGGGTTTTTCTCATGCATCGAGGGTATAGCCCCCTGAAGGAATACGTTACCCTCCATCCACACTGGAAGTGTAGCCATATCGAAGCCCTGCAAATCAGGACGAAAGGCAAAAATGTTATTGTAAAAACGACTGTCTCCCATGGTGTAATTTTCCAGCCCCTGTATCTGTGTTGAATGGGGTGAATGATAAGGAGTCAGACGTCCATCCGATTCAACGACTCGTACGGCACCGGCAAATAGATTGTGAGCATAAGCCACTCCAGTTGAACGAATATTTAAGGAGTATGCTGACAGGGATATATTGTTATCCACAAGGATTGGTCCATGATTTACTTCAAGGAATACATCCTGGAAGCCGCCTTGTGCACTATGGTCCCAATTCCTTGCCCAATCGATGGTATCACTGGCGTTATCGTGCATTAAATTCCCGGTAACCCGTGTGTTCTGCGTCATCCAGTCCAGCCAGATGGCACGTTTATAGCTTCTGTAGATATGATTACCACTGATTAATACATCAATGCCGCCATGCAGCTTGATTCCCGCCTGCTCCGCCCCAGTAAATAACCGGCGCACGTGGATATCATGGATGAGATTCCCCTCAATGGTACTGAAAGCGGCACCCAGGCTTCCCACGATACCAGCCTGTTCGCAATGATACATATGATTATTGCGGACAATATGGCTACCCATATGTTCTTTATCCCAGGGTATCCTGTGATTCAATCCGCGTTTTACGGTTTCAACGTAGCCCTCGGCTGAATTGGCTGAAGTGTTGTCAAATTCATCCCCATGTTTTCCGAGGGTAATCCCAGTACATGTCGAATGGCTGATGGTGTTATTCTCGATGATCCAACCCTTGCTCCAATGGGTACCGACCAAACCGATCTGTTCAGCTGTTGGCGGAGCCCAGGGTGTTGCTGCGTGACGCATGATGAAGCCACGCACAGTTATATAATTTCTACCAGGCTGATCTGGATAAAAAACAGCCTGCCGAACATTGATCTCCGTGATTTCCCTGTTCGGATCAAGGCCGGGAAATTGCGCATAAATTCTAGTGCTATCGCTATCCACCCGGCCGAACCATAAGGGAGTTTCCCCGGCAGGTTGGTAGACTTCTTCGATTGCTGCTGCTTCGGTCAGCCAGTCCCCGTTAAGATACACTGCACCTGTGTGGTGATCGCGATTCATGCGAACGAACCAATCTCCACTTATTAGGTCATTATAAGGATTAAAATCACCAAAAAACGAATTCGGAAGGCTTACTGCCCATGTATCATCCTGAACCTTCTTCCAGCCTGTTACGATCTCTGAACCTTTAATCTCCACTTTTTCACCGGGAGCAGCCCGGTAGGTGATGCGTCTTTCCTCAGACTCGCCTCCACGGGGTGGGTTGACCCATTCGCGGTAAACGCCTTCGTGCACGGTAATCACATCGCCCGGTTGGGCCACATCTGCAGCAGCCTGAATGGTAAGAAACGGTTTTTCCGCCGTACCTGGATTGCTCTCGTTTCCGGTTTTGGCCACGTGGTATTCTTTGGCAGAAATAATAGACGGCGTCTTCATCGTATTGATTCTAATATTTGTTCGTATCTGTTGGATAGCGAACCCCGACTGGCCGGCAGAACCTACTTGCGCTTAGTTGATTATTATTACTTCTTCACCTTTCTTCGTGTCAATGTCGTATTCATATACCTCAGAAACCGTCAGTGATCCGGCTTCGCCTTTTAATTCAGATGAAATAACAGGCTCAACAAAGCCTCTGTTATCAAACATAGAATTTGGATTGTTTCCGGAGGCGGCTTTCAACTTGTCCGTTTCCTTTAGGGCTCGCTCATAAATAAATTCACATTTCATGACGGTGAGATCGAGTAGTTCCATTTGGGTCTGGGTGTATGGTGTCTGAGGTTGATCTGATGCATCTGCTGGTCTGATATCTTGGT
>SLTG01000129.1 GCA_007130045.1 Opitutales bacterium | reverse complement strand
CCACTGCTCTCACCGCGAACCTTCAACCTCCTCCTGTTCAGTCCGATTTCAGTATTCATAACCCGGCCATCCTGCCCCGCCCACCCCCAACCCGTCAAACAATATTTTGCCTGGCAAAATATAAATCTTGTGGCTTAGATTCGGGCGGTTTCTTTTGGATTGGTCATTGTTTTTGAAAGCGTCGTTCCAGTTCTCCGCTGTTAATTTCGATGAAGGTTGGTCGGCCATGGGGGTCGGTGAGCGGTTGGCTGCACTTCATCAACCGTTCGACCAGTGCCTTCATTTCCACTTCGGTGACCCGAGCGCTTATTCTCACCGCGCGGAAGGCGGCGAGCCGGGCGATCTGATCACGGGCCAGAGCGGGGCGGGTCTCCGGCAGATTGCCATCCCGCATCAATCCGACGATGTCGCGCAGGAACTCTTCCACCGATTCGACATCCACCCAGATCGGTACGCTTTCGATCCGGAAGAAATTGCGTCCAAACGGTTCCACGACGATACCGCCCGCCTTGAGAAAATCCGTATGTTCCAGAAGCAAAGCGGCCCCGACGGCATCCAATTCCATCGGCACCGGGAAAAGCAATGTCTGGGAAGGCGGGTTTTCTTTCTCGTATTGCTCGAGAATCTCTTCGTATTTCACCCTTTCGTTAGCAGCCCGCCGATCCAGAAGGACCAGGCCGGCTTCGGTTTCGAACACGGCCAATCGCCCGTGAACCACGCCGAGAAACCGCCAGGACGAGGTTGGTCCCTCGGATTGCCGAGCGGGAGCTTGCCCGGACAAATGGTCATTCCCTGTGGAAGCCGAAACAGGTGGAGGCAACGATGCGCCGGGGGTGCAGCCGGGAGCGGCCTGTTCGTTCTGATCAGGCGACGGATCTCCGCCAGCGAGATCAGGTGCGAAACTTCGCGGAGTCGAATTGGCGGCAAACAGGGATTTTCCTCCATCCCCCCTAACCGGCAAGGGTTCCTGTCTTTCGGGATCAGCCGAATTGGTCGCGGCGACGGAGACGCTGGAACCGCCGACGGTTTGAAGCCGCTTCAAAACGGTGTTGATGACAAAACGGCGAACGCGTCCCTCCTCCCGAAATCGGATCTCGCGTTTTGCGGGGTGGACGTTGACATCGACGGCCCTGGAGTCGATATCGAGGAACAGAAAGGCCAACGGATACCGACCTTTGTGTAAAGAAGCGTGGTACGATTCGAGAATCGCATAGGAGAGGGTCCGGCTATCGACCGGGCGCCGGTTGACGAATGTCACCATCTCGTGCCGTGTGGAGCGCCCGATGCCCGGTTTACCTACATACCCGCGCAATCGGAGGTCCTCGTACTTCGATTCAACCTCCAGCAGATTGTCCAGCACCTTTCCGCCAAAAATCTCGCCGATACGGTCGCTCAGGTGGCGGCACGGAGGAGATTGAAACAAGACTCGTCCGCCATCCAGCAACGTGAAAGCGACCTGAGGATGGGCCAGCGCGTAAAGGCGCACGCAATGGACAATGTGCCCGGTTTCGGTGTTATCGGTCTTAAGGAACTTGCGCCGGGCGGGAACGGAGTTGAACAAGTGGCTGACTTCGATGCGGGTGCCCACGGGCATACCGCAGTCGCGAACGTGCAGAATTTTCCCACCATTGACAAGAATCTCGGTTCCGGTCGATTCGCCTTCTTCGCGTGTTCGCATCAGGAACCGAGAAACACTCGCGATCGATGGGAGCGCTTCGCCGCGAAAGCCGAATGAAGCGATCAAGTCGAGGTCGCCGGCCTCCCGGATCTTGCTTGTTGAATGCCGCTCCAAGGCTAGGAGCGCGTCGTCACGGTTCATCCCGGCCCCATCATCCTCGACGCGCATGCAGGAGCGTCCTCCGTGGCGAAACTCGATCTCCACTCGCCGTGCGCCGGCGTCAAGGCTGTTTTCCAGCAGTTCTTTGACTACTGCGGCCGGTCTCTCAATCACCTCGCCGGCGGCAATCTGGTTGGCCACGCGGTCGGGGAGAATGCGAATGGAAGTCATCGCCTCAATCTAGCAAAACGCCTCATTCCGAGGAACCAAAAAAATTGCGGGAAACCGCGCTAACCGGGAGGTCTTGCGAGAAGTTTCTCAATGAACTCCCTTGATTCGACAACTTCGTCGCGCGTAAGGGCGGGGCTGAATTCGAGAATCAACGGACGTTCCGGGCGCATGTATTTGGACATCATGTCAAAATCGATCACGCCGCTTCCGATTGCCTGGTGGTCTTCACCGTCCGGCGTCACGTCGTGGAGATGAAACCCCAAGAGTCGGCTGTCGTTCTCACGAAGAAGGGTTTCGTGTTCGATCAGGCCGTACTGTTCCTTAAGCTGGGCGTGGCCCGCGTCGTGCCAGTACCCGACGTTCTTGGTCGACGACAGATCGCCAAAGAAGTCGCTGAACCCATCGTCGAGCGGAAGTTCGCTGAGTCCCTCCCGGTTCTCCACGCCGATTTTGATGCCGCTTTCCTCGGCGACGGGAATTATTCGTTCAACATTCTTCATCACCTGGGCCCAGAATTTGGGCATCCGTTTCCGGAGTTTGAAGCGGGTTTTTTCGAGCAGTGCCTGATAGCGGGGATTCTCCAGATAATCACCTCGAGCTTTTTCGCGAGCCGCCTTTAGCTTGTTGACCGGCGAAAAGAGTCCGAAGGTCATGTTGCCGAGGTGTGTCACGACCAGGGGAGCTTTCACCCGTTCGGCAAACTCCAGGGTACGCCGCGTATGCCGGTACCAGAGGTGGCTTTCCTGCGCGCTTAACGCTGAGGGTCTGAAGAGGTTGGGAGCGGGGTATTGAATGCCGTTGGGCAAGGGACAAAAATTATGCACGGAGGAAACCTTCACGATATTCTCATGCACCGCCTGAAGGATACCCGGGACAAGAGAGACGCGGATTCCGTGACTGAGTTCAACGTACTCGAATCCGAGGTCCGCCATCTCCTTCACCATCTCATAGCCGTCTTTGTGACGGCCTGAGCACCAACTGGTTGAAAGGGATATCGGCATTTCGAGCTCAGGTTAAAGAGCGACCAGGCATCGCCTGCCAACCCCGTGGACCATCGACTTGATTTCCTCCGGGGAACGCAGAAAAGCCGGAATCAACTATTCCGACGGTTGCGTAACATGTCGTTAAACGCCGCAACTTTAGTCTTTCGGCGCTTAACTTCCGATGGCTTCTCGAAATAGCGCTTCGCGCGCGCATCCTTGATGACACCCTCACGATCCAGGCGCTTCTTAAGTCGCCGTATGGCGCGCTCCATCGGTTCTCCTTTTCGAACTTTTATCTCAATCGGCATATACGAAATTGCAAAAATAGTTAAAACCAAACAGGGAAGTTAACAACACAACATGGGTTTTCTCGCATAGGTCAACCCTTTATTTTCGTGCCGTAACCGGGAAAACGGGCATTGGCGTTTTGAAAAAATTCCGGTAAGAGTGGATGGCATGGACAAAGTGCGAGTTCTGGCGGAATTGCTCGATACTCTGAATATGGAGCTTCGAGGAGCAATCGCAGCTTCAGAGGATGCCGCCGAATATGCAAAAGACAAGGAGGCCCGGGCCGAATCGCAATGGGACACACAGGGATTGGAGGCATCATACCTCGCGGCTGGACAGGCGAGCCAGGCGCGTCAATGGGCACAATCGATCGAAACGCTGGAGAAGCACCGCAATGAGCTGCTGAGTCCGAAATCCGAAGCCGGCATCGGCGCTCTTGTCATCTGCGACCTGGACGGCTCGAACGAACATTTTTTCCTCGCACCCGCCGCCGGTGGCCAGATCATATCGCTTGACGGAACCGAGATCACGGTCGTGACCCCGCAGTCGCCGATCGCCACGCGAATACTCGGAAAGGGCAAGGGCCATGGGTTCAAGCTTGCCAACGGAGCACCCGGTTCGATTATCGACATCAAGTAATCGCGCTTACGGCACCTGCGACGACGACTTTGAGTTTGGCCATGCACGAAATATTAAAGGATTTTCAGCCATTGACAGCGTCGACAACCGAGATTCAATTGGGGTGTACGATTAACGTATTCCACTCTATCTGTCATCGACCTGAATAAATCCTTATTTATCGATCAATCCAATGGCATCTGTTCGCGAATTCAGAAAACGGCTCGTCATGATACCCGGATTCGTGTTGGCGCTGGCGATCCACGGCCATGCGCAGACCTCGGATTCCGGGATCGAAAGCGAGGGAATCGACACGGAAAGCTCGGTTGAGTTGGAAATGCTTGAGGATGAACTCCGGGATGAGTTTGAACAATGGCGTGAGGAGCACCGGTCCGACAGCGGCTCCTCGTACCAGCCGCCCCGCGGTTGGGAGGAGTACAGCTACCGGAACGGATCCAGGATCCGGTTCGAGCCGGACGGGTCCTCTTCGCCGGCCGAAACAAGCCAAAGCAAGTTCGGCGGGCGAGACGACGACAACCCGCCTTTGTCTGCCCGCTCCGGATCGATCGACTATTGGATTTCCGACGTTGATGCGGTGAGTGAAAGAAGCGGCGAGCGAACCGGCAACCGCGTCTTCGGCGGCGGATCTTCGACTGCGGAAGAGTTCGGCCTGTATCGCTCCTCCGCAAGCGGGGAGGGCAGCGATTGGATGCGCGAACGCTTCGTCTCGGATTTCGATCCATTCGATTTCTCCGATCCCGATCCGGAGCCTGCTTCCGGCCCTTCAAGCGCATCCGCAACGAACATTTTCGAACGGGAATCATCCGGATCCTCCGGAGGCGACTCGTCGCCATGGGGTACGCGGCCCGCTGCAACTCAGAGCAGGCCGTTTGACGCGAGGGACACCGAAGAGACCCGCCCGAGGCCCGTCACCCGTGCGCCGGCGTACTTGGACGACTGATTCGAACGGGGTTCGCGCCTCCGCGCCATTCACGCCATTGCAACCGCCGCGCTGAGAGACAGGATGGAAAGCACCGTGCTGATGACGATCGCGCCGGATGCCAGGCGCTCATCGCCTTCGAACTGTTGAGCGATGATGTAGGAGGCTGCGGCGGTGGGCGCGGCAAGAAGAATCAGAGCAACGCCCAGGGATTCGCCTTCGAGTCCGATGAGGCGAGCGCAGAACAACCCGATCAGCGGACAGAACGCCACCTTAAGCAGCGAAGCGCCCATCGCCGGCGTAAACCTCCCCTTCACCTTGACCACAACCAACGCGCCCCCAATACTTAATAACGCGAGCGGCAACGCCATCTGCCCGAGGACGCCGACGGAACGTTCGAGGATGAACGGAAGTCCCAACCCGGAAAACGAAAACAAAACGGCCGCAAGACTGGCGATGATCAGCGGATTGCTCACCAGCGAACGGATCAGTTTTCGAGTAATGAAGCCACCTTTTCCGCCGTCTCTGCTGCGCTGCAGGAGCGGAATCGAAAGCACATTGTAGAGCAGCATCATTGGGCCGAGCGTAAGAATCGCCACGGTACTCGCAGTTTCGCTTCCCGGGTAGGCGAAAATCACGACGGGCACGCCGATAAAGGCCAGATTTCCACGAAAGGACGCCTGAAGGAAAGTGCCTCCGGAGGCAACGGAGACGCCCAGAAGCCGCGCGGCGCCGAAGCCCGCGAGCAGGGTGAGGATCGTCGCCGCAAAGACCACGACCAAAACTTTGCCAGCGAGAGGCTCGGCAAGATCCGCACGCGAAATCGAATCGAAAATCAGCGCCGGAAGGCCCACCCAGTACGTCAGCCAGTTAATGTTTCGCAGGAACGCCTCGTCTAGAAACCTCCTAAACAGAAGCGCTCCGACTCCAATCAGAAAAAACACCGGAGCAACCGTGTCAAAAACCTCCATCGTTTACCGTGTCGAATCGGGGAACCGTGACTCCGTGACCGCAGACCAACGGATCAAGGTCTCTCGAAGAGTTCAGGATCAAGTTCCGGGTTGACCTCCACTTCCTCGACCAATCCTGTAAACACAGTTTGCCCGCTGGAGACAGCGGTCGTGGTGAACGGAAAAACCAGCCCGTCGACTTCGCGAAAATCGTCGTAGTACATCTCGAAAAGGATCGTCCCCCCTTCAGCGGGAACGTCAGTGGCCTTCTTCACGATTCGGTAGGTGTTCGTGTCGATGAAATACGTCTCCCGGACTCCTCCTTGCTCGACGACCTCCAGTTTGTACGCCTCACTCCCCCTCACCTTCTCAATCCCGACAAGCTCGATTGTGTGACCTTTCTCCCTATAATCCACAAGTGCCCCGTCAAAGTCGCTTTCCCGAATCAATTCGACGGCTTCCTGCCCTTCCATTCGAACCACCCGAGCCGTGCTCCCGCGCTGGCGCACGGCCTGCCAGGCGGTTTCTCCGTCAAACACCCGAACGACCTCAACCTCCGGTGATGCACTTTCCATTCGGAGGAGATTCGGGCGCATCGCCAGGTACTTCGCTGAGATCTCCTGCTGCTGGAACCGATTCACCCCGCTGATTCTCAGGCTTTGAAGCTCTCTGAGTTTTTCCAACCCACCCTGGGCTTCGTAATAACCCTCCAGAATTTCGTCGACATCCGCGGCGTGCAACGCAGCAGAGAGCAGAACACTTAGGCTTGCAGAAATTAACTTCCGGAACGAAGGCATGAAGGTAAATCGATTAATTGATTGGTGCCGAAAAATGACCACAGCGCAACCGCCAAAGCGATCCACAACAATTCCGGATGGAATCATTCGGATCTCCGTTATGAAAGTCAAGCCGCATCGCGAATACGATTATAACATCGCTGGGTCCCGCTTGAGACATTCCGTCGTTCGATACTTTCCTTTCTCTTTTTCCGTTCTTTGGTTTTCGTTTCGAACGCCTTCCCCGTCTCACCGGACTTGGCTGGCGCAATCAAAGGTCAAGGCCTGCCGTGTTGGGTTTCCCCAGCGATAGGGAAATACTCCTCCCTGAGATAACGCGCCAAATCCATCTTCCAAGCTTCACCCTTTCTTTTCCGCGTCCGACTCCGACAGCCAAGCGAGATACTCGCGGTACTTACGGCGACCGGCGGGCGAATCCGACACGGCGCGGGATGGGGCCTTTCTTTTTGTGGTAAACCTATTCTCAGAACTCCTTACCCCTGTGAAGTCGCGGTGACACCATCGACGGGCTCCGGGGCTGGTGAGCTTACGAATTCGTAGCTTACGACCAGTTCGGTACCGGGAAAGACTGTCTCCAATTCGT
>SLTG01000137.1 GCA_007130045.1 Opitutales bacterium | reverse complement strand
GGAACAGCACGCCCGGGGAGCCGATCCTGGCCGGGCAGATACCAGAACCGAAGGTGTATGCCCTGCTCCTGGGAATCGGGGTGCTGGCTTTTGTCGCGGGACGGCGGCGCCAGCTGCGTCAAGACGGGGGCGTTGGTTTCTCTGATTGTTTCGGTCACTGGGCGAATTTTTAGGTGATTCAACATGCATTTCACTTCGCGCTCAAATAGCTTTTCATCGGAATCAGAAGCGAATCGGGGATTCGCTTTGATTATAACAATCTCTTTGATGGCGTTTCTGGTACTGCTGTTGGTCACGGTGGGGACGTTCACGCGGATCGAGACTCAAGTGGCCGGGTACACGCAGAAGCAGGCCATTGCGCGGGAGCATGCGAAGAAGGCCATGGAGCACGCGATCGCGCAGCTCCAGAAGTACGCCGGTCCCGATCAGCGGGTGACCGCGCGGGCGGAGATTACGACCCGGCCGATCCAAATCAATTCTCCCATCGAGCAAAACCGGTACTGGAACAATGCCAATCCGTACTGGACCGGCGTCTGGGACACCACTCAAACGGGGCAGGTGCCTGTCTGGCTGGTCAGCGGAAACGAGCATTTTGACATGAGGGGCCAGACCGGTTACCCCCAGGAATCCTTCGTGGGCACACAGCAGGACGGCGAAAGCGGGGGACTCCGGGCTCCCGATCCCGACGATCCCGACAACCGGAGCATCTGGCTCGTCGGCCCGGGATCGGCCCTGCCGGCTTCGCGACAACCGCCGGATCCCGACCTGATTGATGGACGTGTTAAAGCGCAGAAGCAGCCAATCCGCGTCGATTACTATCCCGGTCTCGGCATGAGCCAGGTGAACCCGCCGACCCTCCAGGTACAGCCCTCGGGCGGTCATGTGATCGGCAACTATGCCTGGGTGGTGCTCGACGAAGGGGTGAAGGCGAGCCTGGGACACGCCGGTCTGCGGCGGCCGCACTTCGAGCACCAGGCAAGAATTGAGCAACAGCCTCTTCCCAATCCGTTGCCTGACGACTGGGATTCCGCGTTATTGCAGGATGAGATTCTGAATTTCCTCAATCCGGCGCGCTTTGGATTCGAAGCAAATGTGCGTGATTGGGCCAATGTACCCGGGGTCGATGCTTCCGGTTTTTCCTTTGGCACGTACAATCCAAGCTATGCAAGTTCGTGGCTGCGGATCCTCTCCCGACACCAGGCATCGATTTTCGAGGACAACGGCGGATTGACCGGAGACGATTTGAGGTGGACGTTCCACAACACCACTTCCAGCGCGCAGGCCGTGTTTGCCAATACGTCTCCAGGGGGCGGCGACCGGATGAAGCGGGATCTGAGTGTGAGTGATCCGGACGTAAACTACGCCGGCGTGTTTGCGAATTCGGTCCCGGAGAGAGGGAATCCGAATATGGACGGTTCCAATCGTATTCATCCGATCGCGACTCTTGAGCCGCTGAACGAGAATCCGTCCGGAGCCCCGGTCGTCAAGCAGGTCCGTTTGCACGGGAGATTTGTGAAGCTTACCGATTTCATTTCGTCGGCTGTTGAATTCGAGTTGAGACCGATGATTGAGGTTTGGAATCCTTTCACAGCCGACTTGGCGTGGATTGATGACAACACGTTCGCCGGATATCGCTTTCAGCTTCGCATTGCTTACGACCCGGAAGTCGGCGGGGGTACCGATCCCATGTTTATTCGCTTCGGTGCCGGAATTCACTGGCAGGGGGAGGATCCGGAAGATTCGGACGAAACCAAGGATGTGTACACGTGGTGGTTCGGTGAGGATATTGACTTTTTTGGCCTGCAAAGGGTCATACCCTCGGATCCGGCCGATGAACTTCACACATTCGAATTCGTCACTGATGGCGCCGGATTCACCCACAGCAGCAGTGGCAGGAACGGGGGGACGCGGCTCCTGGCCGGTGAAAGTGCGGTGTTCAGCGGCATTTCCGGATGGCTTGCGGGAGAGATTGTCGGAGAGCGTCAGAAGATTGCTATGGCTGGGTTCGGCGGCATGTCAGCAGCGTTTGCAGAACCGGGGCAAGTCCCTCCATTCCAGCAGGAAATGCCACGTGGCGGCCATCATACCGGCGGAAGACGTGTGATGCCGGGTGAGGGTTTTAAACCGCCGTTTCCCGACCCGACCGTCCTTCTGAATCCCCGGATGATTGCGGCACGTCCCACCATCGTTCTCGCGCCGAACGCCCCCCGTCCGCGCTTCCGGGTCCAAGTCTACGCGGTCCCCGACAATGTGACCAGCCTTCAAATTTTGAATGAACAGCGCATTCCGTTGCTGCCCGATAATACCCACCTGGAACCCGCGTTTCTCAGCGACGTGATCGCCAATCATTTTAACGGCCAGGACCAGGGCATGCACGGGGAAGGGCCTGCGGGCGAGACGGTATGGAACAACGTGTGGAGCAACCCGGACGTGACCCGGTACGGAAACATCGACAATTTCCATCAAGGCGGCACGGCGATGCCGTTTACGATAGGGATTTGGAAGGGAGGATCGCAAGGGAATGTCCTGACCTATAACCCGGACTCCTCTTTCACGGATCCCAGGCAGATGTCGTTCAATTTCGAATGGGGGAATTCTCCAAGCCAGTTGCACGAGAATCTTCCGCAGTCGATTGCGACTTGGGGAAACTTAAATGGCTACGGTTACGGGTACAGCAACGGCGGGGTTGGCGACCCGAGCACCGAGTTTGTCAATCTCCTCGACGCACCGCGAATGCCGTATCCATCGACAGGAGCATCGGACGACGCCTTTTCGTCGATGGTGGCCTTGACCGGGAATTCAAATTACCCCCTGCGGTTCGACAATCCGCGGGTTCGTCCCTATTCGAGGTCGGGGGGAATTGACCAGGAGGTGATCGACAATCTGACCGGTAACATTCGCTTTCAGCAAGCGGCGTTCAGTGTCATGGCGGACGGCGCATTCAACGTGAATTCGACTTCCGTCCAAGCCTGGGCCGCGCTTCTGAGCAGTTTCGGCCGCTATCAACTGGGCGATGGAAACTGGCACGGGCCGAAGTTGCAGATCTGGAGCCCAAGGACCGCACGGAATATTCAGTTGGGCGATCCAATCGCCGGCGCGGGACCGGAATCTCCCACGATCCACAGTCCGTTTCCTCGTTTTTCCCACGCTCCCGGAGCCACGTTTTTCGGGCGTGTTGACTTTGACCTTGCTCAGGTCGGGGAGCGCAGCCTTTGGCGAAACGGTTTTCGGGAGCTGAGGCCGCTCGATTTGGGCTTTCCGAACGCCGCGCATCACGAATTCGGGTTTGTGTCCGCGTATCCGAACGACGATTCGGAATATGTCCTCGCAGCCATTCCCATGGCCGAGTACATCGTCGAGCGCATCAAGGAGTATTACAGCAATAACGGACGTCCATTCCGAAGCCTGGCGGATTTTCGCAACAGCAATATCATGCGCGATGCGATCGACAACGTCGAGTGGATCGACATGGACACCGGAGCGAGCCAAACCGGCTTGAACTGGTACCGCGATCCCGTTTTCGGTCCCCCGCACGGGACAGGAGGGAACTGGGAACGGATCCCGCGGTCATCGCCTTCCTACCTGACGCAGAACGATATGTTCAGGGCGCTCGGATCGGTTCTTACCGCGCGTTCGGATACCTTTCTTATTCGAGCCTATGGCGACGCGCAGAATCCGGTAACCGGCCGCGTCGAAGCGCGGGCGTATCTTGAAGCGGTGGTGCAGCGGGTGCCTGTGCCGATCAATCCCAACAATCCGGACGATATCCTGCCGAGCGAATACCAGAATCCGCCCGACGTGCCCAATTCCAACGTAAACTACGGGCGCCGGTTTGAGCTGGTATCGTTCCGCTGGCTCGACCCGAGTGAGATATGAGAAGTTCGGTTAAATCGGACGATCCTTATGAAGCAGAACCGGGGAATCGCGATTTTGACGGGGACAAGGATGCTTTTCGCATCGGTGATGGCCTACGGCGGACAGGTCAAGCTGAGGCTTGAACGTTCTCCGGATCTGAAGACCTGGGAGGCGGTACCGCTGGAGCTCGAAATGTTGGGTGCGGGTGGTGAGCTCGTTGAAGAAACGGGGTAGGCCAATCTCGCGATTCTCTGCCGGATCGTCACGATTGCGAGCGCTACGCTTTGTCGCCGTAGGGCGCCGCGTCTTCCGCGGCGAGCGTGGGAAGGTTCTCAGGATGCGTCCCCTCGATGAGGTCGGGTAGTGTCTTTGCGAGAACCTCTCGCTTTGGAACGGTATCGAACCGGCAAGTCCAAAGGATCACGACATTCCAGCCTCGACCCTCGAGTTCGGCGATGTTGCGTTCGTCGCGCCGGCGGTTGGCTTCGATCTTGGCGGTCCACCATTCCGTGCGGGACTTCGGAATGCGGTAGTGCTTGCAGCCGCGATGGCCGTGCCAGAAACAACCGTGGACGAAAACCACCGTGCGATATTTCGGCAACACGATGTCGGGCTTGCCGGGAAGATTCTTGTTGTTCCGTCCGTTGATGGTGAAGCGGTAACCGAGGCGATGGAGGAGGGAGCGGACGAAGATCTCCGGTTTCGTGTTCTTTCCCTTCACCATGGACATCACCCGGCTTCGTTTCCGCTTGTCGAAGACGTCGGTCATCGGCCTAACCGAGGGCAAGGTGCTTGAAGAGTTCGTCTTTGTCTCGAATGACGGGATGCCTTTCAATGTGGGCGGCGATCATGGCCTCGATTTCGGTGCGTGCCATTTGATCTTCGGCTGTCCGACCGGCCCATTCCCGGCCGGGATGCATGGTATCCCAAGGCGAACGTTTGTTTCGGCGGGTTGTCGCGCTGTCACCATGCTTGCCGATACCGAAACAGATTTTGATCTCTTTGTTCCAGATCGGCTTAAACAGGCGGATCATGAAATCTTCGACCGCGCCCTGCATGCCCGTTTGAATCGGTGCGGCGCGGTATTCGAAATCTTCACAGGCGAGGTTGGTTTTTCCAATGCTCTTCGCATGTTCTTTTAAGCGTGTGTAGAGCGATTGCCCTTGATCCTCGACGGTTTCGGCGTTGGCGTTTTTCGGGGTGGACTTGCCGACATAGATTGGCGTTTCCGTTCCGGAGAGCCGTTCGTAGGCTTTTTCGGCGGTTCCATTGTAGTAGATTGCGTAGACGCCGGAACCGTAGAAGGGCGCTCCAGCGAGTTCGTTCAAGGGACGTTTCGGCTGATTGACGAGACTGAAGGCGAAGAATTTGGCGATCCCGTCGGAGCGACCGAGGGTTATGCCGATCGCGCCGAAATGCACGGGAGACACGGCCTCGCGGAGTTCCCGGAGTTCGGACAACAGCTGCCCCGAATCGTTGACGAACTTTCGTATCGTGTCCGATTCCCGCCCCGCGTCCTCCGGGCTGGCTGCGTAAGCGGCCAAAGTTCGGCGCAGACTCGTTACCTGCTTAAGGATTTCTTCGACGGTTGCGCCGGTTTTCGTCGGCTTCGGCATTTCACCCTTCAACCACTTCCCGGGCCGTCGCGCAAGCTTGGGAATTGGCGTGGGGGCGAATCTTTTTCGCGATGGATTCGGCGACGGCCCCGGCCAGTTTTACGGGCACGGCGTTTCCGAGCTGGCGCATGCTTTCCGTCCAGGAGCCCGGGAAAACGTAATCGTCGGGGAAAGTCTGAATGCGGGCCGATTCGCGCACCGTGAAATAACGCACGCGACCGTTCGAATAGCGGAGCATGTTTTCGCCGCCCGGAACGCCATGATCGCCCGCTTTGAGGGCTTTCGAGGGCTCGTCGAGCGGGCTGCCCGTGTGGCCGGGATAGGTTCTCGCGCCGGGTTGGTGGCGGTGGTTCGCAATCGGAGACTCCTTCCCGCGGGGGTCTGGAAGCCCGGCCAGCGCGTCGCGAACGGTCCGCCAGGGCTTGGTGGTGGCGATCAGTTCGCCGGAGCGAAGCTCGGCTACTTTCTTGTCCAGTTTGGCCTCGGGCGGCAAAGGCTTCAAACCGTGGGAGCTCCAGTATGCCTTGGTCACATATTTTGCCCGGATCAGGTCATCGTGAGTATGAGTGGCCGCGGGAAAGGACCATCCGATGTCGAGATCCGTTCGGAAGCCGACGAAAAAGACGCGGTGCCGGCGCTGCGGCACGCCGTAGTCGGCGGCGTCGGCGAGATGGATGCCGACCTTATAGGTTAATTCGTCGAAACGGGCCGATTTCGAGGTGTGATGGCGTTGAAGGCGGCGAAGGTTGGTCTCCCAATCGATATTTTCCGAGACGGGAAAGTCGGGGTAGGTGAGCTGCAGCCGGATGAACTCCACATAGTTCGCGAAAGCCGACCGCATCAGGCCCCGGACGTTTTCAAACATGAAGGCGTTCGGTTGTAATTCCCGGACCGCTCGCACCGCCTCGGGGAACATGTCCCGGGCGTCGTCGAACCCTTTCGCCTTGCCCCCCATGGAAAAGGGCTGACAGGGTGGGCCGCCCGCCACCAGATCGATCGGGCGCAATTTCTTGTAATCGACCTCGCGTACGTCGCACTCGACAATGTTCCAGTCCCGCCGGTTGTGGCGAAGCGCCGCGCAGGCGTTCGAATCTCGCTCGAACAGCGCGATCGTCTCGAATCCGGCACGCTCCAAGCCCAGCGCGAGCCCTCCCGCTCCGGAAAACAACTCAATTGAACGCATGTTCATTGTTCTTGGCACCTCAAGGATGTATGTCGAGCGATTTTTCAAACGGACCGATAATTCGTCATGTAAACGGGCGAAGTCCTGGCGGTCAATGCTCCGTGACGAGGGTCAGCGTGAACGACCGGAAATCAGTCCCTTTTGTGGGCGAAATCGTGTGCAAAATGGGCAAGATTTGTATCCGGGGAGCTTCGGCCTTCAGCCGAAGATTTGCTGTAAGAATTTCAGAACATTGAGTTCGCCGGCTGAAACGCGGCGCTCCCGATGTGTTCCGGCGTTGGGAGCTTCGGCCTTCAGCCGAAGAACGAACGTTGCGCGGGTGTCAGAACGTTGAGTTCGCCGGCCAAAGTCGAAGATTCCGCCGAAGGGAAATGCTTACAGTCCCGCCGAAGGGAAATGAGCCGAGCGAATCGGGAAGCCGAGCGAATCGGGGCGCGGCGCTCCCTTTCTGGTACCGGTGCCGCCGGGTTGGTTACATTTACAGAACAATAAGAAAATTCCGATTCGGGATCGGAAGAATTTCTTGAAAAATCAAAGAATTGTCCCATAGTATACGTCCCTGCACCAGGTTTTCGGATTCTCCTGAG
>SLTG01000056.1 GCA_007130045.1 Opitutales bacterium | reverse complement strand
GTTACGCACCCGTTCGCCACTCTCACTCCATCCGGTTACCCTTCAGGAGATCCCGTTCGACTTGCATGTCTTAACCACGCCGCCAGCGTTCATTCTGAGCCAGGATCAAACTCTCCGATAAATGAATATCAGAGAAGTTCTGAATCCCTGGGATTCATGAACTACTTTCTTAAATAATTGATATGATCGGGGGTCCCGATCAATCGCACAAATTAAATTTCAAAGAACCAATGCTTCCCATGAGGGAAAGATTACAATCTGAACAAATCTCAAACCTCCGGTCAACACATTTTTGAAAAAATTTTCAATTTCCGCCCGGAAGCGCTGTCCTTCCCAAAGAAGGAATCCTTAAACTTGCTCGTGCACCGGACTTTGGCAAGGGCTTTTTGAAAAAACTTTTTCTTCTTTACCGGAAGCCCCGGAAATACCTTCAGGACCCTCAATTCCAGCGGATAAGGCGCCTTTTTCGGGCGGTCGTCCACGACCCGGAAATACATCGGCGAGCGCATTACTCCGCGCGGATTCGATGTGCGGCGAACGCACTCGGGTCGGCCACCGCGAATCCGGCCGCTTTCCCCCTGCCAGCAACCTTCTCGTAAGCGATTGTGCAACAATTTATTTGAAAACCTGCCATTACCTCTGCTAACAGGATGTTTGTTGTCGCAAATAT
The DNA here is from genome assembly GCA_007130045.1 of Opitutales bacterium. Lineage (GTDB taxonomy): Bacteria > Verrucomicrobiota > Verrucomicrobiia > Opitutales > T3Sed10-336 > PXDC01. The sequence continues at coordinate 54,544 of SLTG01000056.1, read as the reverse complement.
ACTGTGGACCCGCTGAGAATAAATTTCCGACAAACAACCGTTTTTTTGAAAGGAAGGACCTACTTTGGACTTACAAGAAGTAAAGCAACTCATCGACTTGATGAAGGATTCGGATCTGAACGAGCTCGAGATCGAGCAGAAGGATCTGAAACTCCGGATTCGGCGCGGCCCTTCGGGGCAAATTTCCGCCTCCACCGGCCACGGCAACTACTCGCTCCCGCCCGCCGGCGCCTCTCCCGAACAATTGGCTGCCCCGCAGAAAGCGGACGATCCGAAGGATAAGAATGAGGAAGAGGGCATAATATTCATCAAATCCCCTATGGTTGGAACGTTCTACAGATCCGCGTCTCCGGAAAGCGCTCCCTACGTCGAGATCGGCCAGAAAGTCGCCGAATCGACGGTCGTCTGCATTATTGAAGCCATGAAGGTGATGAACGAAATTCATGCCGATGTCAAAGGCGTGATCGTCGAGGTTCTCGTCGAGACGGGTCAACCGGTCGAATACGGAGAACCCCTTTATAAAGTGAAGCAGGCCTGAAATGGCATGGCGAAAGAAGCTTCGCGGAGTGTCCTTCGCGCTTTCAACAACCTGCAGCACCTTTTTTCATGATTCAGAAAATTCTCATCGCCAACCGGGGAGAAATCGCGCTTCGGATCGTCCGTGCCTGCCGCGAGCTCGGTATCAAGTCGCTCGCGGTCTATTCCGAGGCGGACGTGGAATCGCTCCACGTCCAGCTGGCCGATGAGGCCATCTGCATCGGACCCGCGCCAAGCAACCAAAGCTACCTGAAGGCCGATCGCATCATCAGCGCTGCTGAAATCGCCGACGTCGACGCCATCCATCCCGGCTACGGATTCCTTTCCGAAAACGCCGACTTCGCCGACCAGTGCGAGTCGTGCAACATCAACTTCATCGGCCCGAGCTCGAAAGCCATTCGCATGATGGGGGACAAGGCTACCGCCCGCGATACCGTTCGCAAGAGCGGGGTCCCCGTCACCCCGGGAAGCGACGGACCGATCGATTCGGAAACCGAAGCGCTCAAAGTAGCGAAAAAAATCGGTTATCCGGTAATCATCAAGGCGGTTGCCGGCGGCGGCGGGCGCGGCATGCGCGTCGCCCACAACGACGTCACTTTCGCCCGCGAGTTCAATCAGGCCCGCAACGAAGCGGAAAAGGTGTTCGGCAACGCCTCGGTCTACATCGAAAAATACCTGCAGAACCCTCGTCATATTGAATTTCAGATCCTGGCGGACTCCCATGGCAAGACCCTCCACCTGGGGGAGCGGGATTGTTCCGTGCAACGGCGCAACCAGAAGCTTGTCGAGGAGGCTCCCTCGCCGTTCGTCACTGCGGATCTCCGCAAGAAAATGGGGCGCGCCGCCGTCCGGGCCGCCCAGGCCGCCGACTATGTCAACGCCGGCACGATCGAGTTTCTCGTCGATAAAGACGGCAGCTTCTATTTCATGGAGATGAATACCCGTATTCAGGTCGAACATCCGGTCACCGAAGAAGTCACCGGAATCGACCTGATCAAGGAACAGATCCGCATCGCCTCCGGCGAGAAGCTGGGATTCGATCAAAGGAACATCACTTTCTCAAAACACGCGATCGAATGCCGGATCAATGCGGAAGACCCGTCGAAGAATTTCACTCCCTCCCCCGGCGTCATTGACCTCTACTACTCTCCCGGCGGCCACGGTGTCCGGGTGGACTCCCATGCCTACGGAGGGTACAGGATTCCGTCCCACTACGACAGCATGATCGGCAAGCTGATCACTTATGGCGCCAACCGGGAAATCGCGATGGACCGCATGTACCGGGCGCTTGGTGAATACCTCATTCGCGGGGTCAAGACCACTATTCCCTTTTCCAAGGCGATAATGAGCGATCCCGTATTCCGGCAGGGCCTCGCCACGACCGGATACGTCGAGGATTTCTTGCATCGATCACCTTCAGAGTTATTATTTAGATAAATCCAACCGTTATGGCAAACCAGGAATCCTGTCCCGAAAGCATCGAAGATCAGAACTCCCTTGGGGAGATCAAGATCAACCATTCGGTCGTCGCGAGCATCGTCCGTTTGGCCGCCTTGGAAATTAAAGGGGTAAGCGCCGTGGGGGGAAGCTTTGTCGACGGCATCGCCGAAATCTTCTCCAAGAAAGAATCCGACCGCGGAGTCAGGGTCAGCGAGGACGAACATGGTTACTACGTCATCGAGATCCGCCTTCTGATGGAATTCGGCTGCGAACTCGCGAAGACCGCCTACAACGTCCAGCTCGCCGTTCGCGACCGGCTCAACCAAATGACGGGAAAAAACGTCTCTCGGGTAAATGTCGTCATCGATGGCGTCAAAGTTCCCGAACAACCCGGCCCCTCGCCCTCCGAAACCTCCTGGCCGAAGAATATGGCCGCGGATTAACCCAGCTTTACCATTATGTCTGATACGGCACCCCAGTTGATGGAAATCATCACAAATCCCGTCTTTTACTACGGAATGGGAGCGTCCGCGATCCTCGTCCTGATGGTATTGCTCATCATCTGGTGGACTCGCCGGCAGCCCGACACCATCTCGGCGTTTGACAGCGAGAACGGCCACGTCACCGTCTCGCGAAAAGCACTTCAAGAGCTGATCCAGGGCTGTTGCGAGCGCGTGAGCGACGTCGGCAGGGCCAAAGCCAGAGTCGGCACCCGCGGAGGCGTTATCAACACTCACGTGCGCCTTCGCCTGAACGCCAACGGCAAGCTCAGCAGCATCTCGGGCTATCTTCAGGAACAGATCAGCGAAGTGGTCAGGCAGAACCTCGGCATCGAATCCATCGGAAACATCGACATCGTGGTCGTGGGCATCCTCCCCGAACACGCCTCCGAACAGCCTTCGAAAGAAGCCGAAGGGCACTCGAAACTGTGAACGAAGGTGGAGGGACGGCGATCGGAGCCATGCCTGACCTTACTCCGGTACGCTTTTACGCGATTCTCGACACCGGCTACGTCGGCCCGGATCAATGGGCCGAAAAATGCCGCCAACTGATCGCTGGTGGCGCCGACCTCGTTCAGGTCCGAGCCAAAGCGGAAACCCTCGACGAGCGCCGGCGTCTTCTCCACGCCATCCTGCCGCTCTTCGACCCGGACTCCAACCTTTCCCCGCACGGACGCCCGCCACGCCTCATCGTCAACGACGACATCGACCTCTGCCTGGAATACCCGGGCCTCGGCCTTCACGTGGGGCAGGACGACCTGCCCGTCACCGAAGCCCGCCGCCGCCTGGGCCCGGAACGCATCCTCGGCCTCTCCACGCACTCCATCGAACAGGCCGAAAACGCGATCTCGCTCGTCTCACAGCTATCTTACTTCGCCGTCGGGCCCGTTTTTCCCACCCCTACCAAACCCGATTACAGCTCGGTGGGCCTCGAGTTGGTCGAGCATGTAGCCGGACGCCGCCCGCCCCTCCCCTTCTTTTGCATCGGCGGGATCAAACTCACCAACGTCCGCGACGTCCTCCGGGCCGGCGCCAAACGCGTTGTCGTCGTCTCCGAAGTCCTCCAGGCCCCCGACTCCGCGAAAGCCGTTAGTGCCTTCCGGAGAATTCTCGCCGATTGACATCAACCTGCGCGGCACCCCGGGTAAACGGCCAAGGTCCCTGCATCACAAGGACCTTGGCAGGCTGAACCTTTTTTCCTCCGCCTGATTCACATTAACCGTACCGGTGCCTATATATTGTCCGTCAGACGGTCGTCCGGTTTATGGCCATGGAACGTCAAGTAAATATAGTCTGTCTATTTATTCAATCCTGGTTGCTCTTGCTTTCGGCCTGGTCTCGGATTCAGTTTTTCCGGATATGAAACGAGGTCCTCCGGAGGAGTTGCTCTTTGTTTACGGAACGTTGCGGACAGGGTTTGAGAATCCATTAGCGCGACGGATCCGCAAGGAAGCGCGCTTCCTTCATCCCGCACGCTTTACGGCGGCGATCCTGGTGGACCTGGGGCATTATCCGGGGCTGGTCCCCGTCGCGGATTCGAATTCGGTGGTCGAAGGCGACCTTTTCGGGCTTCCTCCCCGCGACGATCTGCTTGACGCGCTCGATGCTTACGAAGGGTGTTCAAAGGATCCCGAACATCCGGGTGAATATTTTAGGGAGAAGCATGGGGTCCTGGACCCGGACGGTCGGACCCTTTCCGCATGGACCTACCTGCTGAATCGTCCGTCCGCCGGACTTCCGGTCGTCACCGGGGGGGATTACCTCAAGTATATTCACAATCAGCGAAGATAATCCGATCCCGTCCAGGCTCGCGCTTTGCCGCGTTCATGACCCCGATCATCGCAATCGGGTTCTTTCAACAACTCCGTTAACTCAGCGGGCACCCAGGCGGTGGCCGGGAGTGCCTGCGCTCCGGATCGACCGGGAAAAAACCTCTCTCAGGGAGCGTTCACCTTCAGCGGGTCGCCGCCGGGATCCACCGTGTTCAGGTCCGGCTGGTAGCGGTCGTAAAGGTATTTTTCGATTCGTCCGCGTTCCTCCTCTCCATCCACCCGGGCGTATTCGAACCCGCAGAGGAAGTTGGTGACCTGGTCCCGCAACGCTTCGTTTTCCTCATCCGCAGACAAGTGCCGCAGGAGCGCCTCCTCGATATTCGGCGCCGAGCCGACGAAAAAACACCGCCACTTGCGGTTTTTCATTCGAACCCACAGAAGATATACACCGCCTTCAACCGGGGCGTATTGCCGAATTTCGTCTTCCGTAAGATCACGATAAAATGCCGACCAATGGAGTTTCATGGGTGATTTCACAACATAACCGTCTCCGCGCTGAAAGCGTCGTGAACCCGTCATAGTTCGCATCTCCCACATGCTGTCAACCCCCGGGTTTCCGGAATTCAAGGACCACCGTTCGTCCTCCCGTATAATCCCGGATTCTGGATTGCATGCGCACTTTTCTCGTGTCAAGGTCGCTCGTTTAACCGGAAACAGGTCTTCCAGGCAACGATGTACCAGATCACGTTCAGCGACCAAAGCATGCGCGAACTCTCCAAGATGGACGCAAGGGAGCAGATGCAATTGCTGGAACCCATCAGCAACCTGACCGGCAACGATCTGGCCCACCCACGAGAACCCCTTGGCAAGTTTCACCGCGAAGGGATCACTTTCTATCGTCTGCGGGCGGGAAATCACCGGATCTACTTCGAACTGCGTGGAGAAACCTTTTACAGTCACTACATTCTGGACAAAAACTCGCTGGCCGACTTCGTTTTCCGAACCAAACTTCCGATATCCGACCAGCAGATGATCGAGCAGCACCAGTCGTTCTGGAAGTACCTTGAAAGCCTCAAGAAATAGTTTAATCCCGCCGCGTAATGAGCGAACCTAATCTTGACAAGGAAATATTCGAGGCGACCCGAGCCAGCCGCATCTACCTTTTGCCAAACCTGATGACCGCAGGCAACCTCTTCTGCGGATTCGTCGCCATCATCAAGTGCATCCAGGCGCAGATGGCAGGGATGCTCGGAAACGAGGCTCTCTCGAATCTTTATTACACGCACGCGGTGGGTTTCATTCTTGCCGCGGTTATTTTCGACGCCCTCGACGGCCGCCTCGCCAGGCTTGGCGGGAGGGAATCCTTGTTCGGAAAGGAATTCGACTCGATCGCCGACATTGTGTCCTTCGGGATCGCGCCGGCGCTCATGGTTTTTTTCCTGATTCTGTCGCCGACCGACCAATACCCGTTCTTTCAGCGGATCGGCTGGTTTATCGGCTTTGTTTACCTCCTTTGCGCCGCGGTTCGACTTTCGCGCTTCAATGTTATCACCCATCCGTCCGTCTTTTTCCGCGAACGCTCGAATCCGACCAAGGATTTTATCGGACTCCCCGTTCCGGCCGCGGCGGGAACGATTGCGTCACTGGTTTTTTTCCTCAACAGCCACGACCTGCAGCGGGTCTCGATCGTCCTGCCTGTGCTGATGCTCCTCATAGCCTATCTGATGGTCAGCTCGATTTATTATCCGAGCTTCAAGGAGATTGACTGGAATACCAAAGCCCGGTTCCGCACGTTCATTCTCATTTTCGCAGTCGCCGGCGTGCTTTACCTTTGGCGTGAAATCGGGCTTGTGCTGATTTTTCTAAGTTATATTTTTTACGGCATCGTCCGGCATTGGAAGCAACGGTCCATCAGGCTTGAACGTATCCGGAAGTGGCGCGAGGCACGTAAAATGAAGGTTGAAAATTCCGAATTACCCGCCAGGAATCCAGGGCATAAGAATTAATAAGTATCCATTTTGTGAGAAACCGGCAATTTCTCCTTTTTTTATCCCAAATTATTGGCATCCCGAGATGACCCGTTTCCTTTGCGGCAAGAAGGATCGCCTGGATTATTGCAGTTTTTCACACCCTATAATAATAAGACAAATTCCAAGATTTCTTATCTCTATCAATCCCTGTGAGTTGAAAGTTGTTGTCAGCGGAAAAAAGATTCCGCAAATTCACCTTCGATCATGAAATTCAATATTAACCGCGATCATTTCAGCGTAGGCCTCCAGCAGGTCCTCAACGTAGTGGGTTCCCGAGCAACGATGCCCATCCTCAGCAATGTTTTGATCGAGGCCGGTGACGGGCAGATTGCCCTCAGCACGACAAATCTGGACATGGGAATCCGGTGCCGGATCAAGGCCGATGTGACGGAGGGCGGAGCGGTCACGCTGCCGGTGCGGCGGCTAGCGACCATCGTCAGGGAACTGCCGAATATCGACGTATCTCTGGGCACGACTTCGAGCAACCAGACGCGCATCGCTTCGGGCGGCTCAACGTTTCGGATCATGGGAATCGCGAAAGAGGAATTCCCGCCTCTTCCCGCCTTTACGGACGAACGATCGTTCGTCATGCCGCAGGAGGATCTCGTCCGCATGCTCAAGAGCGTTTCGTATGCGCAATCGAGCGACGAGACCCGATATATTCTCAACGGCGTCTATTTCAGCTTCCAGGATGGCAAATTGACTCTTGTGGCGACCGACGGCCGGCGGCTGGCGTTGATCGGCAAGGAGCTCCAATTCCCCGCCGAACATGCGGGCAACATCATCATTCCCGCGAAGACGGTTACGGAACTGCTCCGCCTGCTTGAAAAAGGGAAAGACGTAAAGATCGCCTTTAACGAACGGCAGGTGGCTTTTGAGATTAGCACCGAGGGAGAAGCCGAGGGGTTGGCGGACAGCATCTACCTGGTGTCCAAGATAGTTGAAGGAAGTTATCCGAATTATCAACAAGTTGTTCCCAAAGAAACCCACCAGCGAATCAAGCTTGACCGGGAGCTGATGCTGCAATGCGTGCATCGCGCCGCTCTGGTGACGAGCGATAAATCCAACACGGTAAAACTCAGAGTAGCCGAGAATAAGCTTGAGCTGACCGCATCGAGTCCCGATTTCGGCGAATCCCACGAGTCGATAGCGATCGAATACGACGGTCCGGAAGTGAAAGTTGCTTTCAATCCGCAATTTATGATGGACCCTCTCCGTGCGCTTCATCAGGACGAGGTATATCTGGAGATCAAAGACGAGATCAGCCCCGGGGTGTTCAAGACCCTGGACAACTTTCTCTGCGTCATCATGCCGCTCAGGCTGAATTGAGAGGGGGCTTCGTGCGCTCTCGACCTGCCCGGCTTTTCATGAAGCCAAAATAGGTTATTGTTTCCGTATGGAGGAACTCGGGTACATTATAGTTTTCGTTGCGGCGGTATCCGTATTGATCACGTTTGTGAATGGCAATCGCGCCTCGCCGGTGCTCGCAATAGTTAACCGGTGGTTGCGTTGGATCGTATTCTCGATGGCGATCGCCTATCTTATACATCGGTTTGAGTGGAGCACCCGACCGTACTGGGTGCTCGCGTTAACGGCTTTTCTCCTGTGGTTTCTGGCGGAAACGCTCTACAACTGGGCCGCAATTAAAGCGCTGAGCATAAGCGACATCCCCCTTTTCCCAAGGTTTTCTCCAAATACCAGCCAGCAGGAATGGCCTATGCAGCAACGTTTTACGGTGGTGCGCGACTGGTTGCAGGAGAACGGTTTCAAGAAGATGCAGGCCATTCAGGCGGATCTTGGAATGGACCTGAAGATTCGAAGCTGTGTTTACGAGGATTCCGAGCGGAAAATACGCTTTCAAGTAATGTTTATTCCCCACCGGACCGGCACTATTTCGCCCTGTTACTGCTTTACTTCGCAAACCGAGAACGGCACACGATTGATTACGGACAACCATTTTATGCCTTTTGGAGGATTTTACCCGGAAAACTGGAAAGTGGTTCGAACGCCTTGGACGCGCTCTCCGGCCAAGCTGTTGAGAAGACACGAAAGGCGGCAGGAAATCTGCAAGGAAAACATTGTTCCTTTCAGCGCCGATCCGATAGATGAACTGAATCGCCAACAGGCTGTTCTCGAACGGGTTAACACTGAGTTGGGCTTTCTCATTCCCCATCACCTCCGGGAGGAGCATGGCAAGATCACACGGGAGGGACGTTATCGCGTCTGGAAGGAGGTCTGGCTGCTGAATTATCTCGGCGCCACAAACCGCTATTGAACGGATCGAATCGACAGGCAGCGACAGAACAACCGGATGTGCCGCCGTGAGAGGGAGACCGCAAGCTCGATAATTTACCGGGAACAGCTGCAAGAGCATCGTTTCAGGGATTAAGATTGAAACAAATCAGGCGCTCTGCCTTTCTCATCACTTTAGACATCGGCCACCGTTTAGGAACCGAAGACCACACTTGATGAAATGACAAAATCGCGGCCACTTTATTTATTCCTGCTTCTGGTTTTGCCTATGCTGTTTCCGCTTGCAGGATGCGCGACAACGAGCTCAAAGAGTTCGGAGAATACCTTGAACAACCCATCGGAAGCGCGGACGTTGCAGGATTTGATCGATGAAGGGGAAGCCGGCGAACCCGGTGTCCAATTCTATCTTGGCTGGTTCTATGAGACGCAGCGCGACGAGCCTCAAAGCAACTTTGAAGCGGCGCGCTGGTATCGCATGGCGGCGCAACAGGGGTACGTGGACGCCATGTACCGTCTCGGGGTTCTTCACGACCTGGGTCACGGAATCGGTCAGGACTTGGAGGAAGCCGCGCGGTGGTACCGTCAGGCGGCGGAGCACGGCGAAGCGCGAGCGCAGTACAATATCGGGATGATGTACGATAACGGCGAGGGCGTTGCCAGGGATCGCAGTCGTGCGCGCGAATGGTATCTCGCCGCCGCGGAGCAGGGCTACGCTCCGGCGCAGAATAACCTGGGCGTTCTTTACGCCAACGGCGAAGGCGTGCAAATGAATTCCGCCGAAGCGGTCGGATGGTACCGGAAGGCGGCAGAAAAGAATTACGCGCAGGCCCAGTACAATCTGGCGATGATGTACTACTACGGGCGCGGCGTTCCCCATAGTTTTGTCGAGGCTTATTCCTGGTGCTACCTGTCGATGGCGAACGGAGGCAATCCAGCCGCCCTTAGGCACATCGTTAGGCACCTGAGTCCCGATGAAGTACGCGAGGGGCTGCGCCGCGCCGGGGAGATTCAGCGGGAGATCAGGGAAGCGGGCCGCGCGGCGGCCGCTCCGGGCGTCGAGGATTTGGCACCCGGAGAATCCGGTTTGGACTGAGACGAAAACGTCAAAGGATCCTGCCCGGGCGGTACTCTTTGGCTTCCGGATGGCGTTCCAGGACTTCGTCCGCCTGTTCGATGAAGATGTCCACCTGCTGTCGGGCGGTTCCCAGGAACGCTTCGCGGTGATCGAGGATCGCATCCAATTGTGACTGTTCGAGCGGAATCCGAGAATCGGCGGCGAGGCGAAAGGCAAGATCGTTCTCTTTGATTTCGCCCGTGCGGAGAGCCCGCACAGTGGCGAGGGCGTGTTCCTTGATCGCCTCATGAGCCTGTTCCCGTCCGGCGCCCGCCCTGACGGCTTCCATCAGGATCGTCGTTGTCGCCAGGAACGGCAGGTACCGGCGGTTTTCCTGTTCGATTACGGCGGGATACGCTTCCATGTTGGAAAGGACCGTAAGAAATGTTTCCAGCATACCGTCCGCGGCGAAGAACGCGTCCGGCAGCGCCACCCGGCGGACCACTGAACACGAGACGTCCCCTTCGTTCCACTGGTCCCCGGCCAGTGCCGCGGTCATCGAAACATACCCTTGCAGGATCGTGTGAAACCCGTTGATCCTTTCGCAGCTTCGGCTGTTCATTTTGTGGGGCATCGCCGAAGACCCGACCTGCCCTTCCAGGAATCCTTCGCTGGCCAGTTCGTGACCGGCCATCAGGCGGAGCGTTTTGGCGAAACTGCCCGCTCCGGCGCTGAGCTGGCACAAGCGGCTGACCGTCTCGAAATCCAGGCTGCGTGGATACACCTGGCCCGTATTGCTCAGGCAATGACCGAAATCCAGGTACCCGAGGATCTTTTCCTCCAATTCGGCGACCTTACCGGCGTCGCCTTCGAACAGGGTCAAAAGATCGAGCTGGGTGCCCACCGCCCCCTTTAGCCCTCGTGCCGGGTAGCTTGCGACCAGTTCCTCCAGCCCCCGGAATGCGTTGAGGATCTCTTCGCCCGACATCGCCAGACGCTTGCCGAAGGTCGTGGGCTGGGCGGGAACGTTGTGGGTGCGTCCGGTGATCACGAGGGCCCGGTGCCGCTCAGCTTGAACGGCAAGCGCCTTGAGCGCGGCGGCTGCTTTGCGAATGACGATGCGAAGAGAACGGTAAACCTGGAGTTGCTCGACGTTTTCAGTGAGGTCGCGGCTGGTCAGACCCTTGTGGATGTGTTCGTACCCCGCCAGGGCGCAGAACTCCTCGATCCGCGCCTTAACGTCGTGGAGAGTTTTTCGTTCGCGCTCGTCGATCGAACGAAGATCGACGGAGTCGCGAACTTTCTCATACGCGCGGATGGCTTCATCGGGTATGTTCAGGCCGAGATCGCGCTGGGCTTTCATTACGGCAATCCAGAAGTCTCGTTCGATGAGGACGCGACCTTCGGCGGACCAGATCGCCTTCAGCTCATCGGAGGCATAACGTTCGGCAAGGACGTTGGGAATCATGGGCGATCAACTTAATGGGCGAAAGCTGAATTGGCACGACAAAAAACCGGCGCGCACCTGAAGCGCGAAGCTTTTTCAATAAGTGCATCTCAAAAGGAGCGCCGGGCATAAGCGGGTGCCTGGACCTCGGGGTATCCGCACATTTGGCTTTCCTCCTCACTTTCCCAGGCACCGGATCGCCATTTCCCGCATCACTTCCTCCTGCTGGTTCGGCCGGACGAGGATTTCTTCGAAGGCGCGGATGAACTCGGTCTGGAATGTGATCAGCCGTTTGAGTGTCAGACCCCGGGCGCCTTCGGCAAGTTTGCCCAGGTACCACAGATTCTGCGAAAACACGTTGTAGGGAGACTTCGTATCCAGTCCGCCAAACGCCTCGCGGTAGGCGCTCGCCGCCTGCTCGAAACTCGCTTTGTCGAGTCCGCGGTAGCCCGGACGAATCTCTCCCGCGTCGAGAAGCGTTCGGAGTTGAATGAGAAGGCGATTGCGGTTCTGAAGCGTGGTGATGAGCCCGCGGGCGTCGAGGCCGGCAAAGAAGTGCCGTTTCAGCGCCTCCAGCGTCCAGGAAAGATCCTGCGAAAAGAAAGCCTCCGCCGCCTCGAAGAAGTCCCCGTCCCCAAAGTTCGGAACGAGTTCGGCCACGTGCTTTTCTTCGATCGTCTCACTCTCCTCGCCCAGGTAGGTAGCGAGTTTGCGGACCTCTTCGACCAGGAGGCGGGCGTTGGAATCGACCTTGCCGATCAGCATTACGAGGGCGTCGGGGGCGATCTTGACGTTCCACGACGCGCACTCGGCGCGAACGAGGTCTTCGATCGCCTTGGGATCGTCCCGCTGCCCCGCCCCGGCGACCCACTTAAAATCGGCGTTCTTCTCGCACCATTTCGGAAATGACCGCCGCCGGTCGACGGGTGAGGCGGTGATCAGCACGTGGACCGAGTCCGGATCGATCCCGGCGAGCAGTTCCTTGAGCGCCTCCACCTGTTGCAGGGTTCCCTCGGCACGGCCGGTGACCGAATCCGCCAGGAAACAGACGTCCTTCAGCCACACCGCCTTTGTTCCCCCGAACATCGGGAATGTCTGAACCGCCTGGGCGAACTGTCCGACCGCGCCTTCCACTTCTGCGACATTGTTCGCATACCCGTCCACGACCTCCCTTCCGAAGTCGTCCTCGATCCCCTCGGTCATCGCGGCGAACCGCTCCTTGCCCGCCCGTCCGACCAGGAAGTCGTCGTTTCCCCCGATGAATGAGAAAGGTTTCTTAGCCATGCTCAATTGACCGGAATTCTGCCGAACCGCGAAACCGATTGCCACGAAAAAGAAGCCGGGGCTGGTCGGCCGGTCCGTGAGGACCGGGAATTTGGCTGCGGCGGTCTTTACGGATCGAGGTGTTCCACGCTTACCCTCAGGAAACGCCGGGCGGAATCGGCGATCGGAATTCGGTCGCGGTAGGTGACGTGCTCTGTTTGGAAATCGTTGTTCGGGGAGACATTGAGGCGGTATTCCGGGCCAAGCACCTCCCAGTCGTCCCCCAGAGCGTCGGCCGCTTTGACCCGGTACTCGAGGTCGATGGTGTTCCCAAGTCGAGTAAAGGAAATCGTCAGGTAGGCCTGTTCTTCCTCTTCCGGAATGATCGTTCGCACGGCAGGCAGCCCGGCGAACTCGGGGAGCTCCGGATTCAGTGCAAAAGCGTAGCGCAGCAGCATTGGAACTCCGTGTCCGCCCGGGTCGGACTCGGGGTCGTGTGGTTCCTCCGGGTCAAAGTGATCGGCCAGCCATCCGTCGAAAGTCGTCGGGCCGGAGGGGAGCCCTCCCGCTAGAATTGCCCCGTAGCGACCGACGGCCATGAGCAGGTCCCCATTCGACGCGAGGCCTTCCAGCCGATTCGGGGAGGGAGTAGGCGTGACAGCCCAGGTCGTTCCATCGGAGCTTGTCACCGCCAACCCCCCATCCCCTACTCCGATGAACTCGCTTCCGGTCCAAATGACGGACCTGACGGTCATCCGGTTGGGTAGCGTGACGGATTCCCAATCGCTTCCATTGGTGCTGGTGACTATCGTTCCGGATGTTCCTGTGGCCACGAAGATATCCGAGCTCGACGTGATTGCGTGCAGGCGCCAGCTGGATCCGGTTTCCTGTTCCTCCCATTCATTTCCGTCTGCGCTCGTCAGGATGGTTCCGAAATAGCCGACCGCGACAAAGAGGTTGCCGGTCCACGCTACCGCGTTGAGGTCGGACGATGTGCCTGAATCGAGCGATGTCCATATGTCGGCATTCGTGCTCGCCAGAATCTCTCCGGACGTTCCCACGGCAACGTATCGTTCGCCGCTCCATGCGAGATCCCTGAGCTCCTCTGTGGAGGGCGTTTCAACGGTCTCGAAATCCGACCCGTCCGTGCTGGTGACAATGCTTCCGAAGCTGCCGACGGCGGTTATTCCGTCCGGCGTCGCCACGATGGCACGGAGAGTGTTCGCAGTATCGGTGTCCCGCCGCGTCCAATCTACGGCATCGGTGCTGGTGAGGATCGTGCCGTTCGCGCCGGCGGCCGTGAACCGAGTCCCGTTCCAATCGATGTCATAAAGTTCGTCGAAATATCCGCTCAACAAATTGGTCCAGTCGACCAGGTCTTCACTTATCGCAAACAGACCCCCGCGGCCGACAATGGCGTACCCCTCGCCACCGGTAGCGACCGATTCCGGGGGAAGTTCGAAAACGGCGCCCGAAATTTCCCACTCCAGTCCGTCCGTGCTCGAAAGAATCGCGCCGTCCAAAGTAGGCGCAAGGAATTTTGAACCGGTCCAAACAACGGAAGTCGCCCGACTTTCACTTCCGGGAACTTTCGGTTCCCAGTCGATCGCGTCGGTGCTCGTGACAATGCTTTGATCGTACCAGGCGTGGCCGCTTGCGACAAAACGATGCCCGTTCCAGGCGATCGAGGTCAAGGGAGGCTCGAATGGTGTGATCGTCGTCTCCCATTGCTCCCCGTCGGCGCTGATCGATACGGCCCGGTAGAATTCCCGCCCGGGAATGCTGCCACCGACAGTTACGTACTGATCCCCTGTCCAAATCACATCGGCGAAACGCATAATACTCTCTCCGGAAGCCTTCGTGTCCCATTCGATACCGTTTTTACTCGCAATAATGGTCCCGCTGTGGCCCACCGCAACAAAGCGGGAATGGGCGTCGCTCCAGGTCACGCCACTGAGCAGCCAGGTTACACCGGAATCCTGCGGAGTCCAGGTTTCGGCGTCAGGACTCGTCAGGATCGTGCCTCCCGAGCCTACCGCAACGTAAAGCATTCCATTCCAGGCCACGTCCAGCAAAGTTTGGTCGGTCCCCGACTCCGCCGGCGTTGGATCGCCATCGTCATTGCGTACGATCGTTCCGTCGCTCCCGACCGCGACGAACCCACCCTCCCCGGCGACGACACTGTTCAGGTTGTTTCCCTGCGGCAAGGGATTGCGCCACTCCCATTCCAGGTTCTCGCCCGCCGATAAGTCTTCCGGGCCCGCAAACGGGCTTATAAACAGAATTCCCGCAGCCAAAAGGATAAGGTGATGGGGACGAAGACCTCCGGCGGACAGTGTGGGTAAGTGCGAGGGTTGATACATGGTAACTTCCAGTTAATGGTTCAGCATTTGAAATGCTGTTGGGAACCGTCGCGCAATTTTGTGCCGGATAGGGGGGCCGAGGGCAATCATTTTTTTTTTCGCCGGGTAGCGGGTGTGGAATCTTTCTGCTTTGAAACGGGAGCGGGATGATAAAGAATTTCACGGTGTTCAGGTTGGCGCCAATGTTTGTCTTCGGCTTCTTTCTCGCGGGGTGCGGGGACATTCGGTCGTCGTCGGAGAGCGACGGAACGGCGAACGCGGGGGTGCCGCCCGGGACACGTGCGGACGCCTCCCGCTATTCCGGACCCGGCGGCTGAGCCGCGGAAGTCCCGGGTTACGTCGTGCTCAGGGCCGGCGTGGGTTTGGCGAGTTCGCGGCGGAGCCAGTCGAGAGCGGCGTTGACCGCGCGGTTCTTCACGGATGTGCGGTTGCCTTGGAAATTGACCCTTCGCGACCACACGCCCTCGGGGGTGTGGAGGCCGATGTGAATCGTGCCGACGGGATTATCCCGGTCGCCTCCATCCGGGCCCGCGAAGCCGGTCAGGCTCAGCGCGTATTCGGACGACAACCTTTCCGCGACCGCGGTGGCCATCGCGACCGCAGCCTCCGGGCTGACCGCGCCGTGCTGCCTGAGCAGGCATTCAGGGATTTCCAGAAGCTGGACTTTCGCCGCGTTCGTATAAGTGACCACGCCGCCGGCAAACGTCTTCGACGCGCCGGGAATGTCCGTGAAACAGCTTGCAAGGAGTCCGCCCGTGCAGGATTCGGCGACCGCGAGAACTTGTTCCCGCTGGCGAAGCTTCTCGGAGATGATTCTGCTGAGTGTGTGGCAGCCGAAACCGACGAAGTCCTCTCCGAGTGTTTCGGCGCATTCCTCGGCGATCTTTTCCAGATCCTCGCGCGAGTACTCGCCGTTTGACGAGCTGATGCGGAAATCGACGATGGCGTTCTGGGCCCGGTACCCGACGTCCAGTCCGGGATATTTTGCCAGGACGGGATCGAGCGTCGTCTCGAGCATCGACTCGCCGACCCCGGCCGTACGCAATTCGACGACGGGATTCTCGTCGTCGAGCAGGCCGAGGTTTTTCAACCGCGGAAGCACGGCGTTCTCGAACATCGGATGGAGTTCTTCGGGAGGGCCGGGAAGGACGATAAGGATTTTCCCCTCGTGCTCCAGCCAGAGTCCGGGGGCCGTCCCATTGTGGTTGGGAAGGGTTTCCGCTCCGGCCGGTTTCCGCGCCTGTTTCAGATTATTGGGCGTCATCGGCCTGTTTACCCTCTTAAAATAAGCGGCAAGCAGTTTCGCGGTTTCGTCGTCGTGCACCAGCTCCACCCCCACGGCCCGGGCGATCGCCTCACGCGTGCAGTCGTCGGAAGTCGGGCCGAGACCGCCGGTTGTCAGGACGATGTCCGCCTGCCGCAAGCTCTCCAGAATCTCACGTTCGATCGCTTTGGCATCGTCCGTGACGACGACGCTGCGCTGGATGTGCACCCCGTAGTTGCTGAGCTGCCTGCCGATGTAAAGCAAATGCCTGTCGGATGTGCGCCCTGTGAGCAACTCGTTGCCGATCGTAATTACTTCCAAATTTCTGCCACAGCCCATAGTGTCTTATACTGAGAAAGGAAAAGCTGAGAAAACCGCTTTTCAAGGTAAGGTACATGGGTTTTCCGAAAATGCCAGACGAGGGAACGAGCAAAATCAAAGAAAAAGTGCGGCGGCTGCCGCCAGGCCCCGGCGTGTACCTGATGAAGGACCGACTGGGGACCATTCTCTACGTCGGCAAGGCGAAGAACCTCAAGAAGCGGGTCTCGACTTATTTCCAGCCTTCGCGCAGCCGGCTGAACCACCCGAAGATCCGCGCGCTGGTTTCGATGATCCGGGATTTCGAAGTCCTCGAAGTCAAGTCCGAGTCGGAGGCCATCCTGCTGGAAGGAAGACTGATCAAGGAGTGGAAGCCGCGGTACAATACCGATTTCACCGACGATAAACGTTTCCTGCTCGTGCGGGTGGATACGGGAGCGAAAATCCCGAAGTTCCGCCTGGTGCGCAATCGCACCGACGACCGGTCGAGGTACTTCGGACCTTTCGCGCACGCGGGGCCCTTGAGGAAAACCTTGCACGAACTGCGCCGGAAATTCGGAGTGGTGCTTTCCGATGCCTCCCCCGCCCGTCTTCCGGGCGGACGGTTTCGATTGTACAACGACGTCCGCGGCGAACTCTACGGATTTCCAAACGAAGTTACCGTCGAAGAATACCGCGAGCGTGTCGAGAAAGCCTGCGAATTTCTCGAGGGCAAGGCCCGCGAGTGGCTGGAAGACCTGAAGCGTGAAATGGAGCGGGCGGCGGAGAAACGGGAATTTGAGAAGGCGGCGGAGCTTCGCGATATAATTCACGCGCTGGAGCAGACCCTCCTGAAGACCCGTAAGTTCGCCCGCGATCCTCTGAACGCGGCCGACCGTGCGGGCGAACTTGAGGAGCTCCGTGAAGCCCTGAGACTCGATCGTGTGCCGGAGAAGATCGAGTGCTTCGACATCTCCCACATCTCCGGTACTTATTCGGTCGCCTCGATGGTGCGGTTCGCCAACGGGCGTCCCGATAAATCCCAGTATCGCCGCTACAAAATCCGTTCGTTTGTCGGCAACGACGACTACCGGGCGATAGAGGAGGTGGTCGGAAGGCGGTACCGGCGGCTGGCGGATGAGGGAAAGCCCTTTCCCGATCTCGTCTTGATCGACGGCGGGCGCGGGCAGGTCACCGCGGCGCTGAAGGCGTTCCTTGTGCAGGGCCTGACGCCGCCGTTCCTGGTGGGGCTGGCGAAGAAAAGGGAGACGGTCATATTTACTGACGATCGGCAGCCGTTGAATCTTCCGGAACGCAGCGGGGCGCTCCGGCTCCTGCAGCGTGTGCGCGACGAAGCCCACCGGTTCGCGAACACGTTTAACGCGGAATTAAGGGGGAGGCGGATACGGGAATCGGTCCTCGACGACTTTCCCGGTCTCGGCAGAAAACGAAGGGAGGCGCTTATGGCCCATTTCAGGTCTCTGAAGCGCCTGAAACAGGCGACGCCGGAGGAAATCGCCCGCGTCGAGGGGATCGGTCCCCGCCGGGCAAGCCAGTTGCACGCGTTCCTGAATTCCCCCACCGAAGAACCGACCGGCCCGCAGGCCGATCCGTCAGTGTAGGCCGGTCCGTGAGCTCCCGGAAAATATAGGCCGGTCCGTGAGGACCGGGAGCCGGGGGGCTTTCCCCTGCATTTTCGGAAGAGGAAGAACCGCATCGGATCCACTTGGGACAAATCGCTCTCCCGTCTTGCCAGTGGGCAAAAACTTGTCATCATTTCTTTATGAAACGTATCATCGCCTTGCTTCTCGCCCCGTTTTTCTTTTTGCTGCCGGCTATGAAAGCGGAGGAACCACTCGATGTAGGCGATCCGGCTCCCGGAGCGAAAGCTCCGGACCAGGACGGTAACGTGGTCTCCCTTGAGGAGATTTACGGCAAGGGGGATGTGCTCGTTTACTTTTACCCGAGAGCGGATACGCCGGGGTGTACGGCCCAGGCGTGCAGTCTGCGCGACGATTTTGAAGCTTTGTCCGATCGTGATGTCACGGTCATCGGGGTCAGCACCGATAACGTGGAGGCGCAGAAGGCGTTCAAAGAAAAACATGATCTGCCTTTCACCTTGCTTGCCGATACGGAATCGGAAGTGATCAAGGCGTTTCGGGTGCCGCTTCGCGGGGGCGCTTTCGCCACACGCCAGGCATTCCTGATCCGTGACGGAAAGATCGCCTGGAGAGACCTGAGCGCGTCAACTCAGCAGCAGGCGGCGGATGTGCTGAAGGTTCTCGCTTCGCTTGACGGATGATATCCCGAAAGGGCAAGCGGGTTATTCTCGGGTTGGCGTTCGGATTTTTGGCCCTTGGCCTGTTTATCACGATCCTCAACCGCTACTTCGCCGAGCTCGAACTGCGGCAGCGGTTGGAGGAGGAGCGGGCCGAGATTCGCGAGCCGGTTCCATTGATCCATACGGTCGAACGGGGGACCGAGACCCGTGTTCGCCGCTTTGCCGCCCGCCTGGAGCCATGGAGCGATGCCGCGGTCGCCGCCGAAGTCGCCGGTAGGGTGGACGAGATTCTCGTTGATCCGGGCGATCCCGTGGAGGCGGGAGATGTCATGGTGCGGATGGAGGACACCCTCGCGCGAACGAGCCTGCGGATCGCCGAGGCGTCGCTTGAAATCGCCGAGGCCCGGCTCAGGGAATTTGAACGGCAGAGACAGGAGGCCGAGCGTCTCGCGGCTTCCCGTGCAGTACCCGAATCGACGCTGATGGAGGCGCGGTCCCGGGTGGAGGTTAAGGAGAAGGAAATCGCCCGTCTCGAAGGGGAAATCGAACAGGCGCGCGAGAATCTCCGGCGCCACGAAGTCCGCGCCCCGTTCGCGGGAGCCGCCGCGGAGCGGTTGATCGAAACAGGCGATGCAGTAACGGCGTACCAGCCGGTGATCGGGCTGGCCGCACTTGATCCAATGCGGGTCGTCTTCTATGTCGGAGATCGCGAGGCCTCGTTTCTGGAGGGCCGTGCGGAGGTGTTGCTGACCCTGGCCGGCGAGGACGGGCCTTTGCCGGTGGAGGTGCGAAACATCGCCCCTGTAGCCAATCGTCAAACCGGCACCTTCCGGGTCGAGGGGCGCCTTCCCAATCCGGACAACCGGTTGCGCGGAGGGATCCGCGGCGTGGTTGAAGCGGTGATCGGCATCTTTGAGGATCACCTGTTCGTGCCGGCGACCGCCGTCCGCTACGAGGGCGGCCAGGCCTACGTGGATCTCTTGGGCGGGGCTGATGAAGCTACAAACTCCAGGCCGATCGAGGTGGGTCCGGAGATCGGCGGAAGGTACCCGGTGATCTCCGGGTTGAATGAGGGCGATCGAATCGTTGTCAGATAAATGAATCCGGCCCGCTGGAGCGTCAACAACCGCGTCGCGGTCAACATCCTCGCCATCGCGTTGCTCGGGGTCGGGTTTTACCTTGCCATATTCGAACTGCGCCGCGATGTGTTTCCGGATGTATCGACTAATTTCATACGGATTCAGACCATTGACGCCACGACCTCCGCCCCCGAGGACATCGAGCAGTTGATTACAATTCCGATCGAAGAGGAAGTCGCCAACGCGCAGGGGGTGCTCAACACGATCTCGTTTTCGCAGGACAATATATCCGACATCTTCCTGGAGATCGATCCGCGGATCGACGACTTGGATCCGGTCTTGAACGACGTGCGACAGGAGGTTTCCCGCGCCCGCGCCAAGCTGCCGGCGAGCGCCGAGGAATCGGTCGTCAGGGAGTTCGACATTCCGTTGCCTCTGATGACGCTCGGAGTCGTGATTCCGCCGGGTTATCGGATCGAGGAGATCCGACCGGAACTCGACCGCTTGATGCGGGAACTGCGTCTGGTTCCCGGAGTTTCGGAGGTGTTTGTCGATGGTCTGCGCGACCGCGAGATCTGGGTGGAAACGGATCCCCTCCGTGCGGACGCGCTCGGTGTTTCACTCGCGGAGATTTCACAGGCGGTTTCCCAGCGAAACCGCGACTGGGTCGGCGGTCGCATGGAGACCCTGGGCGGCGAACGGATCGTGCGTGTGCGCGGGGAAATCGAGATTGCCGAGGCTCTGGAATCGCTCCCGGTGCGGGTGTACGAGGACCGTGTGCTGCGGCTTAACGACCTGGCATGGGTGAAGGATACGATGGAGAAAGAGCAGCGGAGGGGGCGGATTAACCTCAACTCCGCGGTCAGCTACACCATCATCAAAAAGCGGGGCACCGACGCCATGAAGACCGCCGATGAGGTTCGGCGGGTGTTCAACGAAGCGGCGCTCTACCTGCCGGCGGACCTGGAACGGGTCGTCACGTCCGACGCCACCAAGTATATCGACATCCGGATTCAGACGGTCGTCCAGAACGGGATTCAGGCGCTCGTGGTCGTGACCGTCCTTCTCGTCATGTTCCTGAACTGGCGCCTCGCCCTCCTGATCGCGATCGGGGTGCCGATCTCTTTCGCCGGGTCGTTCATCGTCCTTTACATGATGGGCGAAACCATGAACCTGCTCTCCCTGTTCGCCCTGATCATGGCTTTGGGAATGATCGTGGACGACGCTCTCGTGATCGCGGAAAACGTTTACCGGTACTACGAGAAAGGAAGCCCTCCGGTGGAAGCGGCCATCAACGGAACCGGCGAAGTGATCTGGCCGGTGTTGGGGAGTGTGGCGACGACGGTGGCGGCCTTTCTGCCGCTGATTCTGGGCGAAGGGATCATCGGAAAATTTCTTTTTGTCATCCCGGTGGTTGTGGTGTCCGGTCTCGCGTTTTCCCTCGTGCAGGCGTTTGTCATTCTTCCGTCGCACCTTTGCGATTTTGTCCGCCTTCCCGAAACCGTGGCGAAACTGGAGCGGCGCCGAAAGGAGTCGCCGGGGCCCGTTCGCAAACTCTACTTAAGCGCGGCGATCGTGTACGCGGAAGTTCGCGCGGCGGTCAACTATCTGATTCGAAGAATCATCGAGGTTTACACTTACTTCCTGAAAATCTGCCTTAGGTGCCGTTACGCGGTGATCGGGGGATTCATGCTCCTTCTCGCCGGAAGCGCGGGCCTGTTCAACGCCGGAATCGTGCGGTTCGAACTCTTCAGCAGTGATTACGCGGACCAGGTCTTTGTTAAGCTGGACTTTCCGGTGAACTACTCGCTCGATCAGACCGAATCCGTGGTGCGGAACATTGAGCGCGATATTTTTCACGCGCTTCCTGTGGACGATCTCTTCGGCATTTCCACCCAGATGGGATCCCGGCTTGACGATACCGACCAGTTCGTGCGCAACGGCGCCAACCTCGCCATGATTACCGTGGACATCGACGAGCGAAACCCGGAGAGCCGCCTGCCCTCCGCGATTATGCGCGATATCCGGAGGGTCGTTGAGCGTTATCCCGAAATGATCCGGGTCTCGGTGGAAGCGCAGGAGGGGGGGCCGCCGGTCGGACGCGCGGTCAACGTGCAGATCATGGGCGATGAATTCGGGCCGATGCGCGAGATAGCGACGGAGATTGAAGGGCGGCTGGGGCAAATGGAGGGCATCGTCAACATCGGCAACGATTACGCGCCGGGTACGACCGAGTATGTGTTCGAATTGGACGAGGAAAAGGCGTTTCAGTCCGGGCTGGACACTGCCGTCGTCGGGCGGGCGCTCCAGGGTGCCTACAGGGGTCTTGAAGCGTCGCGGATTCGCTGGGGAAACGACGAGGTAACCATTCGCGTCAAAATGGAGGAACGCCTGCAGCGCGATCCGGATATCCTCCTGGGAATGCGGGTCATCAATGATCGTGGCGAGCCGGTCAGCCTTGCGTCGGTGGCCGATCTGGTTCAATCGCGGGGAATGGCGACCATCATCCGGCGAAACCAATTGCGGGTACTCACCGTAACCGCCGACGTGGACACGCGGGTGATCACGTCGCGAGAAGCGAACAGTCTAATCGAAGACTGGATTCCCGAATTCGCCGAGGTGTATCCGGGATACCGATTCAATCTGGCCGGTGAAAACGAGGACACCCAACGCAGCCTTGAAGCGATGCGGTTGGCGGCCATGCTGGCGGTGCTGATGATTTATGTGATCCTCGCGGTGATTTTCAACGCCTTCCTGCAGCCGCTTATCGTCATGTCGGTCATCCCGTTCGGGATCATCGGGGTGTTTGGGGGGCTGCTCTTCATGAACGAACCGCTGGGCCTGATGGCGATCATGGGGGCGATTGCCCTGTCCGGAATCGTCGTCAACAATTCGGTGGTCTTCGTACACTTCATCAACCGCCGCCGCGCCGAAGCGACCCGGTCCGACATATCGCCCGAACACGTGCGGTTTGTGCGCTGGCACTCGATCATTCACAGCGGACGGGTGCGCTTGCGCCCGATCGTGCTTACCACGGCGACCACGATCGGCGGACTCTTCGGACTGGCCTTCCTCACCCGGGGACAGGAGCAGTTTCTCGCTCCCATGGCGCAGGCCATCATCTTCGGTCTCATCTTCGCCACTATGATCACCATGATCCTCATCCCCAGTTTCTACGCCGTCATCGACGACCTCAAGCGGCTCTTTGTGCGAGGGCGTCCTTAGCCCTGACGTCTCATGGAACTTCAGAACCGGTAGTAAAGCCAACCGCTGGCGCCGGCGGCGGCGCCCAGATGGCCTTCGAACGCGAGGCCGAACCGGTGGCCGACGTCCAATTGAATTCCCGCCAGCCCGATCACTCCGGCGTAGCGTTCGTGCTGGAAGGTTTCGGATGCGTCCGAATCAAGGTGGAACTTCCGCGCGGAATAGACCACGCCGACGTAGGTGCGTGAACCGGTGATCTCTTCTCCGAGCAACGGCTGAGCGTCTCCTTCACGCCCGATCAGAAATCCTGTCTGCCAGTCGTTGCGAATCTGCATCTCTGTATCGGAGTCGCCACGACGCTCGACGGTATCGTGCCAGAGGAACGATCCGATCGCCATCAGGTAGAAAGTCGGGTCGGGATGCAGCAGCACGTGAATGCCGCCCCCGTAGGCCGGCCCGCTGTCGAACCGTGACCCGGCGAGTTCGTTCTCGACTATCCCCGCATCGGCGTGCAACTGCACCCGGGACCAGACTTGCTGGGATAGGCGCGCGCCGACGACCTGCTGTTTTAAACGAAGCTCGTCGGTTATCTCACCGTCAAATGTGACCGGTTGGGAGGAATCAAACCGCCCGTCATAATATGTGTAGCTTACGGAAACGTTCGGAGTGTAGGCTTCAAACGGCGAGCTCAGGCCGATTTTCTGGCCTGAAAGCGGTTCGGTCGCCGAGAGAAGGGCGAACAGGGATAGGACGATGAACCGGATTAGTTGCCGCACCGCGTGAATGTGAGGTTTCGTCTGCATGTTGCCGGCGACCTTGACGGGAACTGTTTTGCCTTGCAATTCCAATTCTCGGGATCCCCGCTGCATACGGAAGCGGCCTGCGGGCCGAAGAACAATGCAGGCCTGTCCGCAAGGATGCGGAATGCAGGCCAGTCCGTAAGGACAGGGAACGCTGCCCGCGCCGCCCTTTGCTGCTCACTCCTTCCGCGCGTAGCGGTCGTAGAGTTCGCGAAGCGCCTCCCGAAGGTCGCCCTTATGGCGCGAATACAGTTCTTCGGCGGAAAGAGGCAGCCGTGGGGCTTCGTCCGGGGCGATTCTTGCGATGACTTCCTTGAGAAGTTCGGGAGTCGTATCGCAAACGTACAGAAGCGGGAGCATTCCGCGACGGTGGGAGGTAATGACGAGCCCTCGGGCGGCGCGGCTCATTCTCACGAATCGCCGCCACGCCCAGCAGGTAAGTTGCTCCGCGCCGTCGAACAAGATAACGTCACCGGGTTGCAGCGTAGCCGGAAACTGTTTCCAGAATGCTTTCGGAAACGACGGCTCGTCCTCATCGCGCCGTACGAAGCGGGGCTGGAGGTTGCGCTCGCGGAGCCGGGCGCCGAGCTCGCGCAACAGCGTGCTTTTCCCCCTGCCCTTCGGCCCGACGATCGCACCGCGGTAATCCAGTTTTTCCAGGCGCTGCAAAAACAAGCCCCAATCGCCCTCCGGGAACACGTAGGGAATCGAGTGGATTCGCTGAACAGTGAACGGATTGTCACGCGCGCGCATTTCCCCCGCCGAACCAGCTCTTGATCTTTTGAACCAACGGGTGCCCGGCCTCCTGCTCGTCGGCATTCGGCGGACGGACCTCTTTACCTGTGGGAGAGAGGACGATTTCTTCGTTCGCTGCTTCTTTCGAGGAATTCGCGATGAGCTCGAATCCCCATATAATCGAAACCAGCCGACCCGAGAAGCTGTAAGGTCCGCGCGGAAGATAAATATGGAACGGACGGCTGTCTTCGCTCGCGGGATGCTGGAACTCAACCGTACGAATGAGTTGTGCGTCGCGGTCCCCCTTCCCCTGAGTATACCAGAGCAGGTGCAGATGGACTTCGCGGGGCGCTTTTCCGAGCCGCCAGGAAACCGTTCCGGCCACTTCCTCGCCCGGAAAAAACTCCCTGTGGTCACTCGCAAGCTCTATCTTCAGTTCGTCCATTGCTCTTCATTTTCGCACGATCCGGTGACTGATTCAGGCTACGCGATTTTCCGGGGCAGGACCGTGATGGGATACGACTGCTTTACATCCGGCCAGGTGGAGATCTTTCCGTGAAAACGAAGTTCCCAGGTGATCTTGTTGTTGTGGGCTTCGAACGAGTGCATGGTATCGGCGGGGATCGTCACTTCGAGATTTCCTTCCGCCATGGCAAACCGGTCGGAAGATTCGAACAGGGTTTCGGACAGGAAGTTTGATGTGTCGGTGGTTGATCTTGTCCCCACGCGGTAGGTGGCCGACTCCGTTCCTTCGAGACTGATCCGGACCCATTCCATTCGCCCCGTGCGTCCGTTGACTATCCACTTGATGCGCAACTTCTCTCCCAACTGAATCGCGCGCGCGCTAACGGTGACGTCCGGACGGGGATTGAACAGGGCGAGGAGAAAATAGAAAACACCCCCGATCAGACCGATCCCCACGAGAACAAACGGAATGATGAAGAACGTCAGGAAATATTCCGGATCGCCGTCCATCCAACTCCGAGCGGCGATCGTGACAAAGACCGAAACCAGGCCGTTCCAGAAGATGGAGACGCCGACCATTGCCAGGCAAGTCGCCAGAGCGGTTTGCGATGGCTTCAGGCGGGATTCCTGGAAATCCGCTTCATCCACCGCCGGCAACCCCGGCACCGCCTCGCCGGTCAGCCGGCCCATGCTGCCGCGATCCTGTTCGCTCCCTTTGAATACCGGCGAAAAGTCCTTTCCTTTGGCGTTCCGCATTCCACGCACGGCATAGGTCATTCCGCCGACGCCGACGCCGACGAATACGAGCGGGATGAGTCCGAAAAACATGCTGGCCGAATAGCCGCGATCAAGCACCGCCTCGGACGGATTTGCCGGGTTTACGTAACAAACCGCCGCGCTTCCCTCGGGAAAGCGGGCGACGAAGTTCGCGTGGGAAGTCCGGTTGCTCGAACGCATCCCGAAAAAGCGGACTTTATCCGAGCGCCAGGTCCGGCCCGCGTATTCATATTCGTACTCGATCTCCGGCGCGTAAACCGTTCCGCCTTCACTGCCCCGATAGCTGCCGACATCACTTGAGATGATCGTGCACGTGACTTCCTCCCAAGCCGCCGCTTCGCGAACTTTCAGGAACGAGGAGATGAAGAAGAAATAAAAAAAGACGCTCCCCATCGCGGCGAATATCCCGAAAAACAAAAAAAGCCCGACACGTCCCCCGCGTCCAAGTCCGCGCCGGGCCGATTTTGAAATCGGCCCCGACGGAGTTCGCCGCCTCCCCCGCCCGCCAAATGAGATTCTGAAACCCATTTTTCCAGCAGTATTGTCCGGATCCATCTCGTGAATGCAACCCAATCATTGGCGAAACGAGCCCCGTTCAAACCAACCCGGCGGAGCCGGTGCCAAGTGAAACAAGCGCCTCGCTTGTCTCCAATCCCGGAAAGGTGCCTGAACCCATCCGCTTCAATCGCCCATGGCGCATCCACACTTCTTTTCCCGAACCTTTCAAGGGCCTGCGGTGCGTGGGGCGTGCGTATCCGTCCTTGCCCGATAATCCGTTTGGATTACCGTGGGATTGAGAACCTGGATCGAAAATGTGATGGACGACGGATTTCACAACAACATGATCGCGCCGGAAGAGCTTCCGGCGTACGAAGATGTCCCGCTCCTGCCGGTTTCGCCGCGGTTTGCGATCTACAGCGTGGTGAGCCAGGGAATCGCCTGGTCGATTATAGCGCTGGGATCGACGCTTGCGTTGATCGTCGGGGAGATGTTTCAGGGGCCGGCAACCGTCGCGCCGTTTGCCGCGCTGTTTCTGGGAGCGGGGTTTGCGTCATTGTCCTGGCTCGATGCCCGGAAACGCGCGTACGGTTTGCGCGAACACGATCTGATTTACGCGAGGGGAATCATCGTCCGCAGAACCGTGATCCTTCCGCTTTCCCGGGTTCAGCATGTCGAAACGGCGTCGGGCCCGCTCGAAAGGCATTTCAATCTCGTTCGCCTGACGTGTTACACGGCCGGTGGTCTGGGGGCGGACCTTGTGATCGGCGGGTTGGAGCGCGACCGTGCCGAACTCGTGCGGCAGTTCCTGCTCTCGCGTATTCACGGTCGGGACGGCGAGGAAACGCAGGGAGATTCGGATGAGCGACGATAGCGGAATCCCGTTGTCACGTTCCTCCGGGTGGCGCCGCCTTTCTCCGTGGTCGGTTGTTTTTATCCTGGCGGCCGGGATCGTGCGGTTCGTCCGAGAGAACATTCCCCTTCTTCTCGGGGCAGGCGTGGGCGCGGCCGCGTTCGAGCGGATCGGAGTGATGGAGGTCGCGCTTGCGGGCGGGCTGTTGCTGGCCGTTGGGACAACCATCTCCATCATCTACTACCGGCGGTTCAGATTCCGGCTGGAGGGAGACATGCTCCGTGTCCAGAAGGGGCTTATCGAGCGCAAGGAACTGAAGCTTCAGGCGGGGCGCATTCAGCATATTTCGTTTCAACAGCCGGTTTATATGCGGCCGTTCCGGTTGGTCCGGTTCAGCGTGGACACGCCCGGAAGCACCGCGGCGGAAGTCGAGCTTCCCGGAATCCGGTGGGAGACGGCGGAATTTCTTAGGACCCAACTGCAGTCCTCAAGGGAATCCGACGGGCGAAAAGGAGAAACCGAAACTGATTCTGCGGGTGAAAGCGAAGCCTCGGTGCTCTTCCGGGTTACTCCGTGGAACCTCACCCTTCACGGTGTGGCGAGCAATTACGCGTACGTCATGGCCGCGGCGTTGTCGCCTTTTATCCACCGGATCGAGCAGTCCCTGGCCGAACGCATAGGAGAGGTCGATTTATGGGAGCGGATAGTGACGGCGACCGGGTCCGCACTCGCGGCCGGGGTCGTGTTGGTGTTTGGGTTGGTCGTCCTGATGGTTACGATTTCGGTGGTCGTTTCGTGGCTTCGTTTCCACGGCTTTGTACTGACCCGGGGAAACGGGCGATTCACCCAGCGAAGCGGATTGCTCAATCGCCAGGAACAGGTGCTGTCGCTGTCAAAGCTCCAGGCGGTGGAGTCGATTCAAACGGCCGTTGGACGGATGATCCGGCGCAGGCACCTTGTATGCAGGCAGATCGGTGTTGCGGCAATGGAGAACGATGCCGGCGCCCGCACCTTTCTTGTGCCGGGACTGACGCGGGATCCTGCGCGGCGGCTCAGTGGAGAATTCCTGCCGGATGTGAACCCCGACGTATCGCTGCGCCGGGTACACCCGTTTTATCGGCGCTTTCTCATGCTTCGATTCGGGCTCCTGTTTACCGCGGTGTTCGGGACGTTCGCGGCGGCGATCGGCGAGGCAATCCTGCTGGCCGGGTTCCTGGGGGTGCTCCTGATTCTCTGGCTGCTTGTGTATCAACATTGGCGGACCGTCGGATGGACGGTTGACCGGCGGTACGCGTATTTCAGGAGCGGATTGTTCGGACACCGGCTCATGATGTTTCCCTCGCGGAACGCCCAGCGGGCGGAACTCAGCCAGAGCTGGTTTCAACGCCGCCGGGGCGTCGCAACGGTTAGGCTGTCGCTCCCGAGCGGGACGGTGACCTTTCCGTTCCTTCCCGAAGCGGAAGCCCGTTTTCTCGCGAACCTGACAATGTACCGGGTTGAAAGCGGGAGAGATGAACGGGGCAAGGAAGCATCGGAACCAACAAGCCCCGAGCGCGGCGGTCAAGTCTGAAAAGGCAATGTTTGCCGCAAGAGGACGCAGGGAACACAAGGGAAAAGCGGCAGCCGGAACCCGGAGAATCACGTTCTTCAGTTTGGTTCAGGCGTCAATGGTTATTCGGTCCGTTCAGTGTCTCTGATTAGCAGTGTTCTCAGACGATTGAAGGCCGCCGCGATTTCGTATCTCCTCGGCAATGAGAGATTGCCGGGATGTTTTCCTCGAAAATCGCTGAGCCCATCCACGGTATGCCGTTCCATTACCGATTCGAGCCAATCCAGGATTTCCGGCAGGGCAGAATATTCATTTTCTCTTATAAACTCACCCGCAGCCCGATGAAGTGCGCGTCCAACAGCACGTAATTGGCTTGGGTCGGCCACCTGTTCCACAGCGCGCAAATCAATGGTTTCGTTGCCGAACCGGACTCCATCAATGCCGTCTGCTTCGATCTTCACCTTCCCTCGTCCTTTTAGCGGATTTATAGATCGAGCGACGGGAACGCGACCGGAGGGGAGTTTGAACGGGGTGTCGGCGCCAAACCCGCGCCACGTCGGAATCTTAGCAGCAATTTCCCTCGCACTGGAAGTGACGTCTTCGGGACGGTAATTGCGCATAAGGATCACGCGATCCGCCACGTCAAAGTAATCGCCACAGCCGCCCATGACGAGGATACTGGAAACTCCATGTTCTTCGTAAAGCTCCCGGATGCGGTCCAGCAATGGCGTGATTGGTTCGTTTTCACGGCTTACGAGCTTCTGCATTCGCGCATCACGCATCATCAGGTTGGTTGCCGCGGTATCCTCATCGACCAGCAGGAACCGCGATCCGGCCTCGAGAGATTCGATGATGCCCGCAGCCTGACTGGTGCTGCCCGACGCTTCGTCGGTCGAAAACATAACGGTTGACTGACCGTTGGGCAGGTTGTCGATCAATGACGATAAATCGACCTTCTCGATTCTGCGCCGGTCTTCGGCCCGGATTTTAACCGCGTCATTCCGTGAAACCACGTATTCGCGTCCGTCCCCGGGAATATGAGGATAGACGGCGCGTTCGATGGCGCGCAGGAGTGTCGACTTCCCATGATAACCGCCCCCGACGATCAAGGTTACGCCTTCAGGAATTCCCATGCCCCATATCGTCCGGCTTTCTCCCGTGTATGGAGCATCCGGATTCGGAAGGTCAATTGAAACCCGAAGGGAGTCCGGAGAGTCAAAGGGAATTCCCTTCGCCGGGGAAAGGGGCCTGTCGCTCACCCCGCTCTCGCGCGGCAGCATGGAACCATCGGCAACGAATGCAACCAGTCCTTGATTCTGGAGTTCCCTGCGGATCGACTCCTGATTCTCGACACACTGGACAAAAGCGCGTCCCTCCTCCTCGACGGATTCGGACCACGCCAATGCCTCCCTTGCGAGTTCCGGAAGTGCACCGCATAGCATTTCGGCGGCGTGCCGGCCCAGAATTCGACGCCCGGACGCCGGCAATCCGACTTCGATTCGAGCTTCCACCCAATTTTCGGTGATCCGTACGGCGGTACGCTGCAAAACCTCCTGAGCGCCCGCATCGATCAGCATCATCCCGATCTTCCCGATACCGCGATCGCGACTGCCCTTTTTTTTCAAGGCAACCCGCATGCGCCGTGCAAGGAAATCCTCGAACGCGGTACACCGCACACGTGAAGAGTACAGATCGACCGGAAGACCGGCCGCCCCGGCGTCCAGGCGAACCCGAACCTTTGAAGGCGAGGCGAACGGGTCTCCCTGGACATGGTCGATAAACAGACAGCCGCCTTCAAAGCCGTACTCTCCCTGAATGTCTTTGTAAGCCTTGTAGCCTCGCCCGTCGATCCGGGCAAGGGTGCCGCGAAGCATATCGAGATCTTTCATTGTTCCTTTCCGTAAAGATCATCCGTGAACAATGGCGTTGTCAAACTCGCCCCGGTGCGGTGCGAAGGAGATAGTGTCTACGCCCCCCAGCCAATTGAATCGCTTGAGGGCGTCAAAAGGAGCTACCGGCGGGGATCGGTGTTCCGTAACCCTTAATCCATCTCGTCTTCGGGGCGCCGCAGGGTTCGGTTGGAAATCTCCCAAACGGTAAACCCTCGTTGACGAAGAGTCCGGAAGGCCGACCCCACATATTCTCCCTGCTCGTCATAGGCCAGGACGACAAGCGTGACGGAACGTACCGGAGCCCGTCCTGTCGGGCCACGAACATTATAGGTGTCGCCTCTGCCAAGAACGGTTACAAACTCCCCCTGCTCCTGAACCTCCAGGTCATGTATGGTTTGGTTGATCACCGTTGCAATAGCGGGACCCTCGGCCCCTCCAAAAGTTTGACACCCCGCCGACATGACCAGGGTAAGCCCGAGCAAACCGGCCAGTGCGATGATTCTCGTTCGATTCTTCATGATCTCCATCCCTGTTTGAAGTATTGAAACGCACCGAAGTGTGAAATAATACCTTCGGGCAAGATTCCTTATATCGAATTTCATTCGGAAATTCCAGCAGAATCGCCCGGTCTTGACGTTCGATCGCTCAAGAGGGACGGGAGGCAAAGCAAGACCGAACCCAGGGTTACCACGAACGCAACTGCCGCCATAAACCCGAACTGGACGATTGGAGGAAATGATGCGATTGCAAAGAGACAAAAAATCGCAATCAGAATAATGGTCGTGCAGATGATCGGCGGCCCTTTCACCCGGAAAACGTCCTCAACCGCGGCTCCCGGGTTGCCGCGCCGGGCATCGCGCCAGTGGGAGATGAAGTGAACGGCATCATCAACCGTCACCCCCAGAACGATCGCCGCCATCATGAGCGTGACGGAATTCAGGGCGATTCCGAGATACCCCGCAAGCCCGAGAGCGAAGACGACAGGGAATGCAGCCGTCAACAAGCCGGCCAAAGCCAGACCCAGGCAGCGCCAGAGGACCAGGAGAATTGCGCCAATGGCGGCGAATGCAAACCACGCGCTCCGCAGTTGTGCGCGCACGATTTTCCGCTCGGACTCGAGAAAGGTGTGAATTCCCTCCGCGGCCGAAACCTCAACGCCCTCGGGCCTGTGGGTTTGCGCGTATTCCACAATATTCCCGATCAGGTCAAGGTAACGCCCGGAGTACATGTCCGGGGTGCGCACCAGGAGATGGGCGGTACGCCGGTCTTCGTCATTCATAGCCGCCAGTAACGGAAAAACGTCGGAACGGGCATGCATGGCTCCTGCGAAAAGCTGGATTCTCGCGCGGCTTTCCGGCACTCGAAGCGCATCCGCGTCCCCTCCCTCCCATATCTGGTTCAGGAGAGCGTGAAGAAGCGCGTAGGAGTAGGCGCCGGAAACCGGATCGCGATCTTCCGCATGGCGTTGGACGTCCCAAACGTACTGGAGAAACTCCGGCGAATCGATCCCTCCGCTCCTTCCGCTGTCCAATTCCACGCGCAACAGATTCACGCCACCGTACGCGCTGTCCAACCGCTCGGCTATCTCCCGTGTTTCGCCGTGCGGATCCAGGAGCTCGGTTACCCGGATATCGGTTTGAAGAAGGAAAACTCCGGGCAGTGCCCCGCCAAATAACAGAGCACCGCCTGCTAAAAGCACCCTTTTCCTCCGGGTCACCCATCGTGCGAGTCGCGCGCATTGCCGCTGCTGCCAGCCACCCGCGTCCGCCAGCCTTTTCGCCGTCGAGCCCCTCTCGCTTCCGGCACGCGGCCCCAGTATATTCAGCAGTGCCATACCCGGCCCGAACGTCAAGAGAAACGCGGCGGCAACCCCCGCCGCCCCGAGGATACCGAATGCCGTCAATTGCTCGGTGTCGGAAATCGACAACGCAAGCAGTCCCACCGCGGTCGTCAGACATGCGAACATGCAGGACTTGAGGATCGCGCTCCCCGCCGCCGCGACGGCTCCCGGCCCGTCCCCTGCTTCCCGCAGGGCTCTCTGATATGCGCTGCATAAATGGGCCAGGAGCGTCAGATGGACACCTCCAAGCAAGGGGAAAAGAATCACGGAAAAGGTTCCGAAGCGCAGGCCCGTCAACTGAAACAGGCCCGGAAGCAGCGACATATAAAGCGCCGTATTCAGGAGGATAAACAGCAGCAGTCGCCAGGATGGAAACGCGATCCTGAGTACGACCAGGAGGACCCCGCCCGCAAGCGGAATAAAAACCGCGAGGTCCCTGCGCAAGGTCGTCTCCAGTTCTTCCCGCACCAGCGGGAGAGCGAGAATCTGGAACTCCACCGCCTCCGATTGAAAAGGTTCCAGAATAGATCGGACCTCCTCGCGAAACTCCCTCCGGCTCTCAAGATCCGGAAAGTCCCGAACGAAGTCGACGGAGATCAGGGCGTCGCGCCCGTCATGGGAAACCATGACATTGCGCACCAGCGGGTGCGAAAGCGAGAATTCACGGAGCCATTCCAAATCCTCCCCGGTCAACTCACCCTCGGGTACGAACGGCCTGAAATCCACCGTGAGACCGTCCCGCACCGGCAGGTAGGAATGGGTGAAACTCTTCACGGCCGAGACGTCGGGACGTTCCAGGAATGATTCACCGACTTCGCGCATAAGCGTGAGCGTTTCGGCGGTGAAGACGTCGTCCGCCCGGAGGTTGATCACCAACATCACTTCGCCGGCCGGGAGATACCGTTCGGCCTCTTCGTAAACCGCCCGCTTCTGCGCGTCTCCTTCAAGAAACTCGACGGGATCGGTGCCAACCTGAAACTCCGCCGGCAGGAGCCAAAGCGGAAGCAGGACGGCGCCGGTTGCCAACAACGACGCAACGGGGAATTTGACGAAAGGGTTCAATCCCTGCCGGTCCATGGTTGCGTATCGTGTGGTTGTCGGGCGTTCACTGCGTCTGAGGCTGTATTCGAAAACAGTATTTCATTTCGCCGGGTCATCCGGCAAGGCCGGATGCTGATGCGCCACGGGTCAGCCGGACTTCGACGGGATCGGTCGAGTCGCAGAGCCGGATGTCACCTGGGTGATCCGGGCGGGAGGTACGTGTCCCGGAGCGCCGGCATCCAGCCTTGAGAGGATTATGTTTTTATTGGAATGCGATGTGCGAATGGAAACCGCACTCACGATAATGATGCGGGATCCGGGAGTCCTTCTTCCCTATTCGAAGCCAAACCGGTATCCGAGGCCGAGACTGTTGACTCCTCCCCGGTCAAAAAAGTGCCCTCCGGACTGGTGCGCCAGGAACAGGACGATCTGGTGGTGACGAGATTCCGGACTGGCCAGGGTGAGCTGAATCGGCCAGTTAAACTTAGTGTGCGAACGTTCGTCATTCGGATGTCGTTTTCGGTCCATCGCGAGGACCTTTTGCGAATAGGAGAATCCCACCCCCGTCGCAAAGGTCGTGTAGAGATGTTCGTTCCAGGGAAAGTCCACCCAGCGTACGGCAACGGCCGCGTTGTAATCGAGGAACGGACTCCGTGCGTTTTCGTCGACGATACCGAGCGTCAGCGGAAGTTCCACCTGGGGACGAAAAACAGAACGATCTGTTTCCCATTCGAATTCGTGAAGCAGGTAGGCCGCTGTAAAATGATAAATCTGCCCGCCCGCATCGCCGCTGGAAACGTTGAGCTCCCCGCGCTTTAACTGGTCGATGTTTCTGTCGGTGATAAACGCGACTCCCGTCTCAAACGCCCACCGCCGGCTCAGTTCGCCCCGGCGTTCGGGGGAGAAGAAAGACTCCGAAGCCATAGCACCCGAACCGCACGCCAATATTGCGACCGCCAGGGCGCTGTGGACGCGGACCATCCTGAGAAAAACGAGCGAGGTTAAAGAACTGCGGCGAAGAGACATTGGAATTAACTCGATACGACACGAATATGAAAATGCATTTGTTTGACGAAAAACCGGCGAACGGGAAAGAAAAAAGTTGGGAGTTTGGCACCATCCGAGCTCAACTTGGATTTGTACTTTTCTTTTCCTGGTTGGACACCCTACATTCGACCCATGGCAAAGGTATTCATGTTTCCCGGGCAGGGGTCCCAGGCGGTCGGAATGGGCAAGGAGCTGTTTTCAAGGTTTCCCGATAAGGTGAAGGTGGCCGACGGGATTCTTGGCTATTCGATCGAGGCGCTTTGTCTTGAGGATCCCGACGGAAAACTCAATCTTACCCAATACACCCAGCCTGCTCTTTACGTGGTCAACGCCCTTGCGTCGTTGGCGAGACTGGAAGACGGCGCGGCACCGCCCGCATTTGCCGTCGGGCACTCCCTCGGAGAATACAACGCGCTGCTTGCGGCCGGCGTCTTTGATTTCGCGACCGGTCTTCGCCTGGTTCAGGAGCGTGGTCGCCTGATGAGCGAGGAGACGGGTGGAGCGATGGCGGCTGTCGTCGGGCTCGACCAAGACGAGATTGAATCGGCGCTCAAAGACAACGATTTGGACTCTCTCGACATCGCCAACCTGAACGCTCCGGATCAGACCGTCATCTCGGGGCCAAAGATTGACATCGACCGTGCCCAAGCCTTTTTCGAAAACGCGGGTGCTCGGATGTACGTGCCGCTGAAAGTAAGCGCGGCGTTTCATTCGCGTTACATGGAGCCGGCGGCGGAATCCTTTGCCCGGTTTCTCGCATCGTATTCATTTTCGGCGCCGCGAATTCCGGTCGTTGCGAACGTTTCGGCCAAACCGTACGAAAAGGGCGAAATCGCGTCGAATCTGGCCGCCCAGATCAGGAGATCGGTGCGATGGACGGATTCCATCGCGTACATCCTCGACGAGGCGCCGGAGGCGGAGTTCGAAGAGGTTGGCCCTGGGAAGGTTCTGGCGGGGCTGCTTAGGAAGATAAAGACAAAACGCTGAGCGGATCCGGGACCTCCTCACCCGTGTTTCTTTCGGAAATCGGCCATAAAGGCGGCGAGGGTTTCGACGCTTTCGCGGGGGCAGGCGTTGTAGATGCTGGCCCGCAATCCCCCAACGCTGCGGTGGCCCTTGAGTCCGTGCATGTCGTTCGCTTCGGCCTCCTTAAGAAAGGTTTTTTCCAGTTCTTCGCTTGGAAGCCGGAACACGACGTTCATGAGCGACCGCGAATCGTTCTCGACCGGAGTCCGGTAAAAGTCGTCCCGGTCGATCTGATCGTAGAGCAGTTTCGCCTTTTCGCGGTTGTGCAGGTCCATAGCGGAAAGACCGCCCTTTTCCTGGAGCCACCCGAGAATGAGGTTCACCATGTAAACGGCGAATGTCGGGGGGGTGTTGAACATCGTGCCCGCATGGGTTTTGTACCTGACCATTGAAGGCAGTCCTTCGGTTCGGGCGCCTTCAAGAAAGTCTTTCCGGATCAGGACGATCGTGACACCGGACGGGCCCGCGTTCTTCTGCGCGCCGGCGTAGATGAGACCGAAGCGTTTGGCGTCGATCGGACGCGAAAGAAAGTCCGAAGACGCGTCGCAGACCAGCGGGACCTCAGCGGAAGCGGGTTCGGAAGGCTGCTGCGTGCCGAAAATGGTGTTGTTGGAAGTGAAGTGGAGATAGACGGGGTTTTCCGACATCCGGATATCCGAGTCCTTGGGAACCCGGTTATAGTTGTTTTCCTCCGAGCTGAACGCTTCGTGAACGTTTCCGATGATGCGCGCTTCCTTGATTGCCTTTTTTGCCCATGAACCGGTATTCAGGTAATCGGCAGTCCTTCCTTCGCGGAGAAAATTCATGGGGACCATCATGAACTGGGTGCTGGCGCCTCCCTGGAGGAAGATCACTTCAAAATCATCGCCCAATCCGAGCAGTTCGATCAGGCGGCTGCGCGCTTGTGCGTCCACCTCAACGTATTCGCGACCACGGTGGCTCAACTCCATGATCGAAGACCCGGTACCCCGATAGTTGAGCAGTTCCTCGCGGGCGCGCTGGAGCACTTCCACCGGCAGGATAGCCGGACCGGCGCTGAAGTTGTGAGACCGATGATCAGCAGATGCGTTTGTAGCCATGCCGGCAGTATAGGAAGCGTGACACTTGGGGCACAAGTCATTTCCTGAAAAGACAAGCCGGGCTCGAAGACGGGCATGGAGCCGAAAGCCGCTTCTACATTCGCTTCACGGATTTCAGACGTTCCCAGTGAGGAAGGAAGAAAAAAAAGGCATCGATGACCAGCGAGTGGGTAATCCCACCCGCACGGGCGAGTGCGAAGGTTTCGTCAACGTCCGCGATGACGGTTTCCAGCTCCTCATTGCCGTCCCAATCCAATTCAGCTTCCATCCGCACGTCCTCGACGAGGACCAGATGGCAGCTATTCTCCTGGATCGCCGGGTTGGGATGGACCACACCAATCTCTCTTGCATCGCGCCCCACGTATCCCGTTTCCTCGCGGAGCTCGCGGACGGCGGCGGCGACCGGCGATTCGCCCCCATCGATCATCCCTCCGGGAATTTCGAGTGAGATCCCCTCGGTACCGAAGCGATATTGCCGGACCAGGATCAGCTTTTGTTCGGGGGTGAGCGCGATGACGTTTACCCATGCCGGAGACTGAATCACAAAAAACTCGCCTTCCCGTTTCCTCACGGGATGCCGGCAGGTTTTCCGCAGGACGGAGAAAACCCGGCAATCCGCATGGGAATCCCGCCGAAGCACCTCCCAATGAGATAAAGAATAGCCGTCATCGCTCATCCGCTATTCACCTTGTTTGCGGGGCAGGACAGCGCAAGGCTTATCAGTGATTATGACCTATCCGGCGATGAACGGGTCAAGGGATCGCGATTTCCTCGCCGATCTGGAGGCGGTTGGGATCGACTTCGGAATTGGCGTTCTGGAGGGCGGTAAGCGAAACCCCGTGTTCGCGGGCGATCCTGGTCAACGTGTCCCCGGGCTGAATCCGATAAATCCGGGATTCGCTTTCCCCTTCCGGTTGTTCGGCGATTTCGGACGAAATCCCGCCTTCGTCGGGAGCGTCGGCAACCGGGGATCCGGAATCTTCGGGAAGCGGGGTTGTCTGCTCGAGCTCGGCGATGCGCGCATCGAGGGCGCGCACGGTCTCGGCAAGCCTGGAAATCGTTTCATTCATCCGTTGCCGCTGTTCGGACACCCGGCGGAATCCATCTTCGGTCTGGCCGATCAAATTTTCGAACATCTCATCGAAAATCTCGATAAACTCGCCCGCCTCCCCGGCGACATCACGCAAATCGCCCTCAAAATCCCGGATCCGTTCAGCGAATTCGCTCAATCGCTCGAGTTCCCGCAGTTCGCGTTTCGACTCTTCGGCTTCGGCGCGGGCCATGTGTGAGTAAACCAATGCAACGCCCCCGGCGCAAAGAGCAAGAATGGCCAGGGTCATCGCCGCCTTGATTCCGTTAGTAACCACAACGCCTTATTATTGGGTGTTTGCCCGAATCGCGCAATACAGAAGTGGAAGTGAAAACGGGTCGGGGGATTCCGGCGAAGCTGATGAAAACATTGACAAAGCCGCCCATTACGCGAGACTTGGAGGTCTTGTTTGAAACGGGGCGTAGCTTAGCCTGGTAGAGCGCCTGCTTTGGGAGCAGGAGGTCGTTGGTTCGAATCCAATCGCCCCGACCCGGTTTCAACTTTCAAGGAAAATGGACAAGGACTCAATTCTCAAAACCTACGGCTTTTACGCGCCATTTTACGATTTGATCTTCGGCTCGTGGGTCAACCATGGCCGCAAGAAATCGGTGGAAAAGATCAACCAGACCAGAGGGAGCCGCTTCCTCGAGATCGGAGTGGGGACCGGCTATTCAATCCCGCTTTACAACCGGGACGTAAAAGTCACGGGCATCGATATCAGTCCCGAGATGTTGAACGTTGCCCGCAAACGATTCCCCAAAGTGAGGTATCCGCAGGTCGATGGCTTTTGGGAAATGGACGCGCAGAATCTGGAGTTCCCGGACGACTCATTCGACGCGGTCATCGCCATGTACGTGGCCTCCGTGGTTCCGGATCCGATGAAGATGATGCAGGAGATGTCCCGTGTCTGCGTGCCGGGGGGGACGGTTCTGGTGCTCAACCATTTTGCCTCGTCGAAAGGGTTTCTCAAGAGCGTGGAAAAATTCTTCTCCCCGTTCTCGAAGCGCCTGGGTTTCAAACCCGATTTCTCGCTCCCGCACTTCCTTGAGATGACGACCATCGAAGTCGAAGACATTCTTCCGGTTAACCTCGGAGGATATTGGAAATTGATCCAGTTTCGGAACGAATCCCCGATCGAAGGAAACGGTCGACACGACACACCTCCGGATCCCCAGCCCGCGTAGCCCGGAATCCGCGGGGAAATGTCGAA
Source organism: Opitutales bacterium (assembly GCA_007130045.1). GTDB lineage: Bacteria > Verrucomicrobiota > Verrucomicrobiia > Opitutales > T3Sed10-336 > PXDC01. Next base: position 15,858 of record SLTG01000056.1, on the reverse strand, counting down.
GAGAGGAACGCCGGAGGGCTTAACCGTCGCTGCGCGCGCCCCCGGCTGTGCCGTCGCCATCGTCTCCGATAATTTTCACCGGAAACGGCGCGGTTGCGGAACCGGCGTAAAGTGTGCGGTGGGGAAACGGGATTTCGATACCCTCGGCATCAAAACGCTCCTTGATTTCCCGCATAATGCTGTTGCGCAACAAGAGAAGGTCCGTCTTCGCAAACCAGACGCCAAAAAGGAAATCAAGAGAGGAATTTGCGAACTCCTGAAAAATAATGACCGGTTCGGGTTCGTCCAGGCAGTAGGGATTATTATCGGCGACGCCGCGCAGGACTCGCATGACCTTCTCGATATCCTCCTTGTACGCCACCCCGAGCTGAATATCCAGACGCCGGATTGGGAACCTCGTAATGTTAATCATCTGTCCCTTGACTATCTGTTCGTTGGGAATCCTTACAAAGCGGTTGTCAAACGTCCGAAGCTTCACGGACATGAGGTCGATAGCGAATACCGCCCCGACGTGTTCGCCGACCTTGATGGCATCACCGACGGTGAACGGTTTCTCCCAAACCAGGAACAGACCGCTGATGATATTGGAAAGACTGGTCTGGCTGGCAAAACCGATCGCGACCCCGGCGATTCCCGCCGCACCGAGCACAGCGGTCAATTTGAAACCCATGTCGGACAGGGCGGTAAGAACGATGATAATCGATCCTGCGTAGAAAATCCCTTTACCGATTAGGAAGCTGCTGTGTGGAGAGAAACGTTTCTTGGCAAAGCGCGTGACTACCCGGGTCGCAACGTAGAGAATGGGCAACGCCACGAGCAGCAGAAACCCCAACCTCAGAATGCGCCCAAGATTCTCTTCGGTGATCCAGGTTCCCCAGTCGATACTTCCAAGAACGCTTCCCATTGCACCTCCCTCAATCATCGTCCATTTCCCGGCAGCACGCCTGATACGGAACGCTCCCCGGTCCCGGAGCGGCCAGACACCAATTCTTCCCCTGCATCAATCGTCATGAGTCTCATAACCTACCAATTCGAACCCCACGTCCTGATGGTTTCGAAGCTCCTCCGCACGAAACTCCTGCGTTCCCTGATCCGCGGTTCGCCAAGTTTTTCGCGGATCTCTTCGTACTCCGGCGGTTCGCCATCAAACACCACCGCGCTGAACTGACTTTTCCCAAGGTAAGAAAGCGAAATCCGATTGCTCCAGATTCGCGTCTTGCCCCGGTAAAGCTGAACGTGGGGAACGGGAAGGCAGACCTTCTGAAAATTCAGTTCCTCCGCGCTGTGATTCTTGATCAGCAAAGGACAGACAAAGCGGTACGTGCCCGCTTTCACGCCGGCCAAGCTGCGGGAGGCGCCCGTTTTCAGAGCATAACAAAGTTCCCCTTCGGTGGGCTCGCCAAACCACGTGTTCGACAACACGCGGGTGGGCTCCTCGACAAGGAACACCCGCCGTTCACCGCCGACGAATACGCGGAGCCACAATGGGACGCTGACGAACAAGAGGACATCGTTGTCCGGAGGAATACGCAATGGAGTCTCCGGTCGCGCCACCACCGATCGGTCCGGCGACGTTGGAACGAGTCCTACGGCACTTTCCTCTTGCTTAAAGGCCCACCGTTTCCATGCCGCGTCTTCCCTGGGCGGCGTGCCGCCTGCGAATTCCTGGACGAGTTCTTTCGATCCGCCGCGCTCGGCAAAAATCCCCCACTCGTTATTACGGCGCCGCGCCCAGAGCGAGAGCGGCCCGAGCCTCCAACACGCCGACGCCTCCGGCTCCAGGGTCTTGATCTCCCAAAAGGAAGCGCCCGCATCCTCAAGCTTCGGTTCCTTCGGCATTTCTTGAGGTTGAATCACGCCTCCGCGGAAAAGGCAAGCCACCACGATCGGAAAGCCCTGCCGGGTTCGGATTGCGGAGATCATTTCCCGGCAACTCCGAATTTCTTCAATTCCGGCGGCAGGCGGAGAATATTGATAAAATTGATACCCGCGTGAACTATGATCGCGTAGATCAGGGAATCCGACCAAATACAAAGCGCGCCGAGGAACAGTCCGACAATGAATGCAAAGACCGGCCAATACATCCAGTTTCGCGTCGGTGGCACATGCACCAAACCGAAAATGACGGAGGAGGCGATCAACCCGACCTCGTTCAGGAGCCAGCCTCGGAAAAAAAGCTCCTCCGCCACGCCACTGGCCAGCGCAACCGCCAGGACTTCGGACCGGGAAAGCCCGCCGAGCCATTGGCGCATTTCATCGACGGTGCGCGCCAGCGAACGGCTGTAGCGGATCGCCAACACGGACCCGAAATGCACCACCGCGATGGCGACCAGTGCCACCGCGGTAAAGTAAGGCCATTGGCCGCCTCCAGAACCAAAAGGGTCAAACGCGCTTTCCGCATCCACCCGCAATGCGATGAGTCCGAGGCCGAACCCCCCGAGCACGAAATAGAATATGACGATGACGCGAACCAAACCATGGAAAGGTTCTAGCCGGCCTCCTCGAGAATACGCCCGAAGACCATTCGACCGCCCGACGAAGGAAGCACGCTGATTACCTCGACCGGCACCGTTTCCCCGAGGTGCGGTCTTCCGTCGTTGACCACCACCATCGACCCATCTTCGAGGTAGCCTATTGCCTGGTCGTTCTCCTTCCCCTCCTTAACCAACTCCACCTCGAATACCTCGCCAACGGAGAGCTCCGAAATCAGGGATTTGCTCAGGGCGTTCAGGTTCAACCAGATGATCCCGTGAAACTCCGCCATGCGGGCGAGGTTGTAATCGGTGGTCAGCAACTTTGCTTTGAGAGAACTTGCGAGAAAAATGAGCTTCGCATCCACGTCTTTTCCCTTCCCCACCTCGCTCTCCTGGATACGCAGGTCGAGGTGGTCCATCTCTTTGAGCTGGTTGAGCGCATCCAGCCCGCGGCGACCCTTGGCTTTGCGGACGGGATCGGATGAATCGGCGATGTTGGTCAGTTCGCTGAGCACAAACGTTGGAATGATCAGTCCGGCACTCAGAAACTGGGTCCGGCAAACCTTTACGATCCTCCCGTCGATCAGTGCGCTCGTGTCAATCACCACGAGCGGCACGTCCACATTGTGCGGCACAAACCTGACGTACGGAATGACAAGATTGAACTCGTCCTTGCCCCTCAATGCGATCACTGCTCCCAGGTACATGCAGATGACAAAGAGCGACATTCGCGCCAGAAATACGGTCTGTTCCTCTCCGTGTTCAAACAACGGCGACGAGGAAATGAAGAAAGCGATCAACGCTCCGACACCCAGCCCGAAAGTCAGCGCCGTAAGACCGCGAAGGGAAAACCCCTTGAGCATCAGGTCCACTAGAATGACCAACGCCCCGATCAGGAACCCGATCACGACAATCAGCGCCTGCCTGTCGTCCCACTCGGGCGTAGCGTACCAAATCAGCCAACTTCCCGCCGCGCAAAGGAAAATGAAGAATACGCGTATAATCAGTAAGGTTTTATTCATCGCGGCAGAACGTTTGGTCGGTGACGGCGAATCGATCGGGTCTCACGAGCGAATCCGGATCGGCGGGAATGAATATCATGGAAATCATCGTGAGAAGGCACGGCTAAAATCGGGTGTTTCCCAGCGGGAGGTCATCATGGCCCTGTTCGACACGCGGATAGCAGGAACCGCTTCCGTCAACGGAACCAGAAGAACACGACGATCGGAAGGGCAATTCCGATGGCTATCAGCAGGTAAATAAGCAAGACAGCTTTTCTGGTCTTCTCCTGATCGTCTTCCATGACTCACGATGATTCGACTCAATAATAGTTTCAACCCCGTATCGCCATCACCTTTTTCGGCGACGGCGTTCGACGGCAGGTATATCAGCGAGTATTATACCATCCTTCGCCCCGCAACAACCTGAAAAGGCGAATCCCGGTAAAAAAGAGCATTATTTCCTGTATTGCGCGACCCTGGCACTCATAATGCCCACCATGGCGAGAAAAAACTATTGGCTGGTAAAGGAGGAGCCCGAAAAATATTCCTGGGACGCCTTTGTAAGGGACGGCAAGGTCACATGGGACGGCGTCCGCAATTACCAGGCGCGAAATAACCTGAAGGAAATGTCCGCCGGTGACCGGGTTCTTTTTTATCACAGCGTCGGACCGCGGGAAGTCGTAGGGGTCGCCGAGGTGTCCCGCGAGTTCTTTCGCGACCCCACGGCCGACGACGACCGCTGGGTCTCGGTCGAAATCAGACCGGTCAAGGCGCTCAAGAATCCCGTCGGGCTCGGCGCCATCAAGAAGGATCCGCTCCTCGCCGAGGTCGCCCTGGTCCGCCAAAGCCGCCTGTCGGTCATGCCCCTCACCCGGGAGGAGTTCAACCGGATCTTGAAACTCGGCAGCTAAGCGATTGAGCGGCCCGAACCGGATTGGTTCATTGAACGAGATCCAGGACCGGCTTCCACTGCTGGCTTATGGTGTCGGGGATCTTGCGTAAAGCCACTCATTATAATGTTCCCTAGGAACAATTTCTTCAATAGTGAGATTCTGTAAAGCATTTGTCAAACGGAATTCTCGACTTGAATAAAGCTGAGTCATAAATTAGGATTGTCGAAGAAATAAAATACGTAGATGAGACACTTGGAGGGTGTCACCTATGGATAATGATGAAAATGGGAGAAATCGGGAGCGGCGACTTCTGGATCGGTCCAGCTTCTATCGCGAAATGCTCGCTGAACGCAGAGAAATAGACCGTCATAAATGGCTTGAGTCCGAACGGCTCGGTCGGGACATCGGGTTCGATTTGGCAATGCTGCACTGGATTCGCAAGTATCGGGATCCGTGGCGGGAGAGATGGCGGCACCATTCCCGTTAAGCCGACGAAGGACCGATTCGTTATCCTATTTCCCTCTTGCCCGGTAGCCAACGGATGGGGATAGTCATGCCCTGATGAAAGCTCCTGTGCAATTCGCTCGTACGATCGCGTTCCCGCGTGTTATTTCGGACTTCAATGTCGCTGTCGTTGGGTTGGCGCTGCTTCCGTTTCTGGTCCATTTCCTTCCGCTTTCGAATGATACTCCGCTGGGCGCGCGGCTCCTGCCGATCTTCTATGCGCCTCTGCTGGCCGCTCTCTATTGGCGCATTGGCATCGCCGTTTCCCTTGCCGCGCTGGTACCCTGGATCAGCCATATGCTGATGGGTCATCCGGAGCCCGGAATGGCGGGTCTGCTCATGGTGGAGTTGTTGCTCTTCGTCTTATGGATCCTAGTCCTCGCCTCGTGGCTGGGGCCGCGCTGGTGGATGGGGCCGGCCGCCTACCTGCTCACCAAACCGCTTTCCGGCATCCTGCTCATTTTGCTGCGCGAACTCCTGGTACCCATTGCCTACATGGATCACCTGACAGGCGCAGTCACCCGGTCGTGGCCCGGGCTTATCGCTCTTGCGATCATCGGAATGCTGGCATTGCAGTTCAGGAACAGGCGCGGGGGATCTCGTTGAAGCGCATGGACGGCAATACGGAAAACCCGCCTGTCGCTTTCGAGGCCGTGTCCGATTCCATACGCACGGCCCGATTTCCGGCGGATGCCAAGGCCGTAATCGGTATTCTCCGCGGAGGACGGGTGCCGGCGTGTCTGATCGCACATCACCTGCGTCTCCCGCTGCAAACCGTACGGATACGCTTTCGGGACGATTCCAATGAACCCCTGTCCGAGGCGCCCGTTCTCGTCGGCCCCGGTCCGAAGCCGGAAACGTCGGGCGGGTCGGTTTTGCTGGTGGACGACGTGTCGGTATCCGGGGCAACCCTGGCCGAAGCCCGCCGCCACCTGGGCGGCAGCAAGATTACCACGGTCGTCCTGAAAGGAAAGGCCGACATCGTGTTGATGCCGGATCTTCCAGCCGGCTGCGTTGATTGGCCATGGAATGAAGACCGCGGGTCCGAAAATCGTCCCGGCTCGAAGCCGGGTGAGTGATCCTCAGGACAAGAGCAATTCCTGATTCGCTGGATCGGGGGCGCCGGTCAAACGGGCATCCCATCCCGGTATCCCGGTCGTTCCCAGGGCCGGGGAACGTGCGCCAGGATTTCCGTCGCATGACGCTGCAGCGCGGCGCTCTCCATGCCGCTCAAAGGTTTGAAATCGGTCGCCATCTTCAGATTCTCGCGCAGGTGAGCCTCCGTATCCAATCCCACGACTCCACAATGGATTCCGTCCAGACTCAAAGCGTAGCGAATCAGGTCGCTGCCCTCCAAATCCGCGTTTCGGGCGTGCCTCACCATTTTCATCGCAAGCGTCCCCATATTCCGTTCACGGGCCAGGGGCAGAAGTTCGTCCTCGTAGCGCCCCTCGTCTTCCCGAGTGCACGGAAAAACAGTCAGAACCGCATCGGGATCGAAACGCCGCATAGCCTGTATGAGAATCTCCGCGCCGCTATGGCCGGAAATCCCGAAGTGACCGATCACCTTCTCGTCCTTGAGTTTGGCGACAGCCCGCATAGCGCCGTTTTCAATTTGGTCGAGATCGGCGTTGGCAGGAAGATTCCAAATGTGCAGCAGGTCCAGCCGATCGGTTCGAAGTTCGTTAAGACTTGTTTCCACGTCGCGTAAAAACCCGTCGTAATCCCGGCTGCGGCTTTTTGTAACCAGGAATATCTCATCGCGGCGCTTTTCCACCACCGGACCGATCATTCGCTCGCTGGGGCCGTAGCCGCGGGCTGTGTCCCAATAATTCACCCCGTGGTCCAAGGCCAGGTTCAGCAGGGCATGACCTTCTTCCGTCCGGTCGCCCCAGGGCCGAGTATAAGCCGACCCCAGGCCGAGACCGATAATCGATACGGGGGTTTTTATTCGCCCCAGCGGGCGACGATCCACCTGCGGCAAAGGGTCTTCAATCCCTGCGGAGAGGCGATGGAAACCCGTGGCGCCGGCGGCGGCGACGAGTGCGGTTTTGAAAAAGCTGCGCCGAGTGGTCATGGTACGATTCCTTCGTTAAGAGGTTCGCACGGAGGATACACCGGACTCCCGCTTCGTTGCAAGTTTATTCGACGGAATCCCGCAAGCGTCCGGTCGGATTGCGCTGCGTCCGGGTTTGCGCGACAAACCCACCGGTGCAAATTACGCGCCGGTTTTCGCCTGATAATCAACACACACGGGACCACTAATATTCATAAAATCCCAACACTTAAGCCTGCGTCGTCTGACGGCTATTTCGATTGCCTCCGAGTTATTCCCCGCTAAGATTCGGCGGCTATGATCCGGTGTCTTCTCTCCTCTTCCCTTGTCCCAAATCTTTCACGCGGGGCGATTTACGGCGCAGTTACGGTGATTTCCATGCTGATGCTCGCCTCCGTGGTTTCCGCCCGGCAGGATACGCCGATCGAGGAGATGCAGCCTTTGGTTGTAGTCGCAACTCCCGTTATCGAAGGGAATTTCGTCGATTCCTACGGTTCCAGCTCAACGATCATTACCGAGGACCAGTTGAGGAATCTGAACGCACAGGACCTGGGAACGGCATTGCGGCAGACGCCCGGGGTTAACATATCCCGGTACAATCAGGTCGGTTCCCACGGGGGAGCCGAAGGAGGGGCCGTATTCATTCGCGGAATGGGGTCCAGCCGGCCCGGCTCGGAAATCAAAACCTTCATCGACGGCGTCCCGATGTACATGGGCATCTGGAACCATCCGCTTCTCGATCTCCTGTCCATCGATTCGGCCTCCGCCATCGAAGTGTACAAGAGTCCCCAACCGCAGAACTTCGGAAACGCCTTTGCCGCGGTGAACATCCAATCCAAACGGCAGGAATTCGAAGGGTTTGACACCGGTCTCCACCTCGCCGGCGGAAGTTACAATACCTGGGTCCAGAAAGCCGAACACGGGGGCAAGATCGGCCCCACCGACTACTATGTCGGTCAAAGTTTTCGAACCTCGGACGGACACCGGACCGACTCGAGCGGAGAAATGCAAAACTATTTCGGACGGATCGGCCGTGAAGCCGGCGATCATTGGTATTGGTCGGTATTCGGGCTGCACTCACGCAATCACGCATGGGATCCCGGCGAGGAGGGCGCCCCGCCCGAGGATCGCGACGGCAAATACGCCACCGAAGCCTCCATGGGCTATATCAGGTTGGAACACGACTACGAAGAGTTCCGGGGGGACGTCCGGGTTTACTACAACCGGGGCCGGGGAGAGCAACTGTCGCGGCCCGACGGCACGCCTGACGCAATCTGGAAATTCAGGCATTACGGCATTGGAGTCAGTGAAGAAGCGGCCCCGTGGCTGGATGGAAACGTGCGGGTTGGCCTCGATCTCGACTTCACCGAAGGCGAAAGCGGTCACGAGGATCCTGCCTGGGAGGGAAAAAGCCGCCGCATTACATCACCCTATTTCGCCATCAGCCAGTTTATCGGCGACGACCGGAGCTTTTACACGGTTCCTTCCATGGGTTTTCGCCACTACGATCACAACCGCTTCCCTTCGGAGTCGGCCCCGCACGCGGGTCTCAAACTGGGCTATGTCAATACGGAGGTCCATTTCGGTTATTCCCGGGGAGTGATTTACCCCGGCCTGGAAGTGGAGCGCCTGTTCGACGGGTTGGATGAATCGTGGCGGGACCTGCACGCGGAGACTCTCGACCACTATGAAGTCGGCATTCGCCATTCCTGGCAACGAGCCCGGGCCGACCTGGTATTCTTCCGCGACGAAGGACGGAATCGCTACGTCATGGCCCCGTCGCCGCCCGGGCCACCGCAGGAATTCGAGAACGTTGAATCCTATCGCACTCGCGGCGTTGAGTCCACCATCCATTACAGCCCGATCAACGACCTGTCATTGTTCGCCGGCGCGACCTTCCTCAGGAGCGATCCCGATGACCTGCCGTACACACCCGAAACCACCTTCAGCGCCGGCCTCAATTGGCGTTTCCTGGAAAACTATTTTCTGAGCCTCGATGCTCAACGGGTCTCCGGCATGCACGTCGGCCCCCGAGCCAGGCGCGAAGGTTTGTCCAACAATGAAACCGTGGACAGCTATTACCTGTTGAACGGCCGGTTGAGTTATGCGTTTCGCCTGGATTTCGGAAGAATCGAAGGGGAAATCTTTGTCGCCGGCGAAAATCTCACCGATGAACGCTATGAATATCGGCCCAACTATCCCATGCCCGGAATCAACGGCATGCTCGGGATGGATCTCCGTTTTTGAGCGGTTGGCGCCGGAATGTCTCCTCTGTCCGCGTTGACGAAGGGCCGGTTTCAGCGCGCGAAGGTATGCGTCCCGGACCCGACATCCTCGATAAGCACAAAGTTTCCGGCCATGCGACCCTCGCGGGTTTCGTCATTCACGGTGACCTCGGCGTGGTCCTTGTCCATTCGGGGCACGTAAACGTTGGCGCGGGTGTTTGCGGGGACCGTGACGGTCATCTCGAAGCGGTCGTCTTCCTTGATGAACTCCACGCTGATGGGCCCCTTGATGGTCGGTTTCTTGTATTGAGCCCACGCCAGGCCTCCCGGCTGGGGTTTGATCTGGAACGTGTTGAAGGCGGGCTCAAGCGGTTGAATGCCGAACAGGCCCCGAGCGATGTTGTTGGCCGGCGCCGATCCCCATCCGCCGTGGGAGTAGGACATGTTGGGCTTGAGTTCAGGATCCCATGACTCGGCCGCGATGGTGGCGCCCACACGGTACATCATGTGGCCCCAGCTATTGCCCTCGACGGCGTTCATCCGCTGGAGCGCGAGATCCGGCCGCTCAGCGGCGTAAAGGCTCTCGAGCACGAATTGCGCGCCGTAAACATTGCACTGCATCCCGCGGCCGAAAATGTGCTCGGCCAAAGGTTCGAGGTACTCCTGCCGGGCGGCGCCGTGCGCCACGGGGAAAATGCTTGCGTGCAGCGCGTGATGGTCGATGTTCAAACCGTCGCGGAAGGCGCCGGCGTCCGGGTCATAGAGATAATTGTTGATGGCTTCGCGAAGATTGCCCGCAAGCTCGGTGTATTCAGCGGCGTCTTCGTCTTTGCCGATAACTTCGGCGATCTTGCCGAGCAGTTGCACAGCCCGGTAATTGAAGGAATTGATAACCGTGTTGATGTCCGAGAACCGGTATCCATCCCGAAGGGGTGGGGGCCAATCCACGAGGTCGCGTCCCGTGGAGCCCCACTGTCCCCCTTCCTCCGGCCCCTTTTCGACGAGGTAATCCTCGTTGATAAAGGGCTCGATCGTCTTTTCCCGCAAGACCTCGTAGTGTTCGGCCAGAGAGTCGGCGTTGCCCGTGTACATGTAGTCGTTCCAGGCCATTTTGATGGAAAACTGCTTGTATTCCGTGGGCCAGGTCGGGCGGTAATAGAGGTATTCCATCGAATAGCGGGGGAAAGCGTATTGCCGCTCGACGGCGTATTGCGAGAGTTGATTGATGTACGCATCGCCCTCGTAATTGCGCCGTTCCCGGGCGTGAGTATCCACATATACGTCCAGGCTGGTGGCCTTGATGCTGTACTTGAGCATATCCCAGATGTCGTTCAACACATAGTCGGCCGACTCGAAATAGGACTCCGAATGGTCAAAGGGCTGCCGTACGATCACCGCCTGGAAGTTCGATGCGTCGAGTCCCTCCGGCGCGCCGATGATTTCAGCATACCGGTAGGACCGGTAGCCCCAATTGGTAAGCGTTTGCATACCGTCGGCCAGCGTCCACACTTCCTGGAAGGTGTTGGCTGTGCGTTTGTCGTATTTCACTGTTTGCGGGCCAAGCAATTCCTGCCCGAGACGAATGTCCACTTCCTGGCCGGCCTCGCCCTCAATGCAATTGAGACGGAACCCGGCGATAACCGAGCGTCCGAAATCGATGAAATAATGGCCGGGCCCGCGTTCGACGACCCGGACCGGTTCGGCAATATACTTCTGTTCGTTGTGCTGGGCCGAGGGCTTCAAGCTTTCGATCGCGTCCGTCTCGACGGCCTGCGACCACCCGGCGGCGTTGAAGCCGCTCTTTTTCCAACCGAAGGGGTAATTCAAGGCATTGATGAACTCCCGCGGCGCATGATAATACCTGTCGTGTCCCGCGTTGCCGCCGTCCACGTAAATGTCATCGCCGTCCAAGGCCTGCCAGGACGAATCGGACGTGATGGTCTCGCTTGTCCCATCGGCGTACGTAATGTCCATCTGAAAGAGAAACTTGCGCTCCTCGGCGGTGTAGTTGAGCGCGCCCGCGGCGTTGACCGTTCCGGGTTCGAGGAAATCGGAAACCTCGTAGGTGTTGTAACGCTCGACGCCATCGAATCCCCGCTCGGGACCGCATCCGACGAATTCGCCGTTCAAGTATAACCTGTACACATACTGGGCGGCGGACTCCGGCGAAACCCCCGTGACATTGACTATGGCGTGTTCGATTTCCTTATCGGGCAGCTCGAACTCGCGCCGCAAGAAGGCGAAATCGGAAGGGCCGTCTCCGGCGTCATTCTCGGCCCAGATGGGGGTGGCTTGCCATTCGTCCTCGACTCCGGTAACGAACATGTGAGGCTCGGAATACGGGCTGCTGGCGTCGTGCTTGTCCCAAACGCGCACCCGCCAGAAATAGACGGTGTTCGGCTCGAGGTCCGGCCCGGCATATCGTGCGTTGCTGGACTCCGATGAATCCACTTTGTTCGAGTCCCAGACATCCGGGGCGCCATTTTCGAGAACGCCAATGCCGGTGGCTACTTGGACTTGGTAGGCAGTCTGGTATTGCTCGGACTCCGGATGATTGACCACCCAGCTCATCGCCGGATTGAAGTTATCGATTCCCAGCGCCGTGGAGAGCCGTTCAATAAGCAATCCGCCAGGTTCTTGAGGACCCTCTTGATCTTGCCCGTGGAGGGGGGCCGCCCCAATCCACAGGCACGCCGCCGCGGCGCGGAACATCGCGATGATATATGCCCTATTCATTGAGAGAAACGACTGCACTTTGGGCGAATTTATAAGAAATCGCCTGTCAATCAGTCCGGGCTCGAACCCGCCGGGACCCGTCTGAAGTTTGGCTTTCATGGGAAGAATACTGGCCGAAGCGCGATGACGGTGTCAAGGCGAACCACAATGCGCCATTCGGGCGGTGAGGGCTGTTCCGGCTGGATGGTCCTGATGACGGGATACGCACGGTGTGCATTGGGTTTTTTCTTAAAGAACAACAGGGCAACCGAAACCGAATTCGGGTACCATATGAGCGGCCGGAATTGTCGCGCCCGATTCCGTACGGATTCAGACTTTTCAGATGGTTGGGAAGGGGAGATGGAAGCGAAGGCCGGAGGGACGAGTTTCGGTGCTGGGTTTGTTTCATCGCAAGAAAGTCTCGCGAAAGTGAGTGATTTCGCGGGTGCTCAACGCGCTTTCTATCAATCTCTTGCCCTTCGGAGTCAAGTTTGCGTAAAATTTTTCTGGACTTGACTTTACGGGTGCGTAAGGATGTTCGGAAGTTTGAGATAACTCAAGCCCGAATCCAAGAAAAACACACCGCCCAAATACAACCACAACGTAAAATGAAGAAAATCCCAATCGTGATCCTTCTTGCGATCGGCGTCGCCAGCTCTTCTTTTGGCGCCTTCGAACTGGTCGAGGACTTTGAAGCCGGCGTCGATGCCTGGACCATCGGAGACGACGCGTCTTTAACCACCATCATCGATCCCGCCGACTCGAGTAACATGGTCGGGCAGTTTACCCGCACCGGCGGAGGCGGGAATCCGGGGTTCGCCTCTTTCGCCTTGAGTCCTCAGACCACGATCGAGGGCGGTGTCGGCACGCTTTTCGTGCAGGCTTACCTTCCCCCGCCCGATCCCGAGGATCCAAAAAACGCGGATCTCGTTTTCGGGCTGGGCATCGGCCCGGAGAACGGAGGGCTCCCATGGGGCAACTACATATCATTGGCTCGCCTGGGAGGCGTTGGCTCCCGATTCGACGCTTACGATGATAACAGCTATGAAATCGCCTCAGAGGATACCGAGATCGAGCACTGGTACAACATCTGGTTCGTCATTGACGACAACGCCCAGACGACGGATTTCTACATCCAAAGCGACACCGATCCCGACTTCGAAACGCAGACGCTGGTGTATGAGAATGCGGTGTTCCGCCTCAAGACCGCCAACGGTTTGCCCCACTTCCAGTTGAAAAACGGAGTTAACGGCGACACCGCTTTATTTGACAATATTTACATCGACACAACCGGTGCGAACCTCGACAACCCGGTCCCTGCAGCGGGCCTCTGGGAGACCGAATTCACGGATTTGGTCGCACCGGTCGATCTGGATTTCGGGACCGCCAAGGATACGGCCGACGATCTTCTGCGAATTCGTGCGCAGGATTTTACTCTGGAGGAAGATAGTCTCAGGCTCGCCACTCCGGACACGGGCACGGCGCTTGCATCTTTGCAGGATTACGGCGCCGGACAGAATTTCGTCGTCGAGTCCGAGGTTACGCTTCAAAAACTTCCGGGTTTCTCCCTCGACCAGATTGGTCTGGTGGTGCTCGGCGGGCCCCATGAGCCGGGGGTGACGCCGTTCAGAAGTTCCGCTTCCGATGAATTCTACACCTTGAGTTTCAACCCAAGCGCGAGCGCGGAGGAACCGGGGAAATTCTGGATTCGCGAAACGTATTCGGGCGAAATTCTCATCGAAGGCGATTGGGAAGGCCGATCGTTCGAAGCCAGCGATGTGTTTGCGGATGACTTTTCCGATTCGGCCGCTTCCGAGGCGGCCTGGGATAATGAGGATCCATGGCAAGTCGGCGAGGAGGACGGCAGGAATGTATTCGCCACCGATCCGGGCGAATCCAGTTCGAAAGACAGGGATGCCCGTCTTCGTTCTCCGGTCATCGACCTGACGGGATTGGACGAGGTGCAGCTGACTTACTCCGATTTTCATCAACTCGATACGGATATTAATTTCCACAGCGCTCGCGTCTCGGTTCTTCGGGCCAGCAACCCGGGTGACGTGCTTGAGGAGCTCTCCGCAACCACCGGCGTAAGCCCGTGGCAGGAACGGTCTTTCACACTGTCTCAAGACAGTGTGGATGCCGGTCAGATCATCATCGAGTTCCATATTCAGACGGATACATGGCTGGGTTCCGATCCCGAAGGAGCGATCGCAGGCTGGTCCATCGCCGATTTCGCCGTTTTTTCGACCTCCGGGTTGCCGGCGACATACGCCCTCAAGGCGGAAGGGACCTTCGATGGTTCGGGCCTAACGCTTGATTTCACGCTCTCCGACGAAGATGACTTCAATCAGACCGTATCGACTGTGATCGCTGATCCTTTCGTCGGAAATCTTTTCGGTATTGGAGGCAGAGCCGGCAGCCCGGCCGATGGCGAACCCATCGCTGATTTTCACGATCTGAAGATCGAGCTGGGCGATGTTCCCGCAATCACCGGAATTCCCAGCCAGACCATTTTCGTCAACGAAACCACGGGACCCTTGTCGTTCTCGGTCTTCGACGAAGTGGTCGATCCCGGGTCGTTGACGGTTACCGGCTCTTCTTCAAACACCACACTGGTGCCTGATGAAAACATCGTCATTGAAGGCGAAGGGGGCGATCGCACGGTCACCGTCACTCCGCTCGAGGGGGAAGTCGGTGAAGCCACGATCACCCTCACTGTCAGCGGTGGCGCGGAACCCGCCAGCTCCGAGTTTCTGGTGACGGTTATCTTGCCGGATCCCCCGACGATCACCGACATAGCCGATCAAACGACCTCGGCCAATGAGCCTACCGAAGCATTGGCATTCACGGTTGGGCATGAGTTCGCCGATCCCGGAGATCTTACCGTTACCGGCTCCTCCTCGAACGAGGATCTGGTTCCCGTGGAAAACATCGTCATTGAAGGCGAAGGCGCCGAGCGTACCATCACGGTGACTCCCGCACAGGACTGGCTGGGCGAGGCGACGATCACATTGACGGTCGCTGATGAGTTGGGCCTGATGGCGAGCACCAGTTTCCTCCTGACGGTCGAAGAGGGAACCCCGCCATGGATTTTGCCGGTCGAGCTGACCGACAACCATCACATCCGGATGAATTATGGCCTCAATTTTCCCGATCCTCAGTGGATTTATAACGAGTCCTCCGACAACAATGTCGGATCTGCGGGAAATGACAGCCTTCGGAACACGCGGCAGCCGATCCACGGCTTCGCTCTTCCCGAGCTCGACTCCTTCGATTCGATAGCAAGTGCAACCTACACGATCACGTTCACCGGAAAAACGGGCAACCCGCCCTGGGATGCGCAACTTTACATCTTCAGTCCGGAAATAACCCCGCCGAATGTCGGGAATGCCGAGGATATTTTCTGGGCGAGCCCGGAGGGGGATCCCAGCGATGACGTTCACGCGGTCGATCTCGAGGCAATCACTCCGGATACCGAGTTCGGACCCGTCAGCATCACCCTGACCAGGGAGATGCTCGAAGACCACTACGATGAGGACGGGACTCCGATTTCGGCGGACGGAAAGATCTGGTTTCGCTGGAGCGAGGGCAGGGAGATTATCCTGGATCCGCCTTCCGGGGTCCAACGTTATTCGTATGCTGCCTCGGATGATCAGATCCAATTCACGATCAACCTGGATCCGCTTACCGAAAACTTCGACGAGGGTCTCGATGCGTACACGGCGACGGTGATCCTGGGTGCAACAAGAAGCCATGAGACCGAGTGGGAGACGGTGGACGGAGCACTCCGCCTCAATACCACCTTTCACGAGGACGGCGCCCAGCAGCATGCTCTCACCCGCACCGATGTTGCGCTATTCGTTGGATATGAATGGAGGGCCACGTTTGCTGATGCAACCACTGGTCCCCAGGATATCGGTCTTTACGTTGGGGCCGGTCATCCGGAGCAAGATGTCCGGGCCGACTATGTGAACATCTTCATTCGCAATT
>SLTG01000098.1 GCA_007130045.1 Opitutales bacterium | reverse complement strand
TTCGAAGTTCCGCAGAAATGATGTCAGTGACTGAACCAATTCAGGTGGTTCGTCAAAACGAAGAGGAATCAACGCACTTTCAAACACCGTTTCAAGCCTCCACGGAATTTGTCATCGCAACGAAATCCTCGCGCTCTGTGTACGTTCCAATTCCCTCCCGACACCTCCGGATTTACGAATGATCAGGCAGGCGTTTGAGGCCGGGAATCGGCCGGGGAAAGATTCCTGGCTGATCGCAGCGTGGGTGTGATCAAAATTCATGACCTTGCGTGAACGTGGAGTCATGACGGAAAGGAAAGCCTGAAGAGGAACGCGCGTCGAGCGAATTGTGCCGAAAGGGATCGCGCCTTTTTGCCGGGTCCCGGCGCGTTGCGAAAAATCCGCGGGGTTATGCTTGAATTAGTCTAATAGCGTATACTAATATACTGATCGTGAAAGACCCTATCCGGTTGGCTCGAATATTGAAGGTGTTGTCAGTTCCCGTGCGTGTGCGGATTGTTCAGCTTCTAAAGGCGCGGGCACTTTGCGTAAACGCGCTGACGGCACGGCTGGACATCTCGCAAGGCGCGGTTTCGCAGCATTTGCGGATCATGCGGGATGCGGGGCTCGTAGTGGACGAAAAGCGCGGCTACTTCGTCCATTACCGCTTGAACGAAAAGGCTCTCGCCGGGTGGCAAGAGCATATAGGGAAACTGCTGGATCCGAAGAGCGTGTCCGGCGAAAACACGAAGGGAGCGGGAACATGTTCTGTTGCAACGACCAGAAGCAAAGGTGCCAGAAGCGGAAAAAACTGAATGGCAAGCCCGAGAACCGCACACCGGCACGGATCAATAAGTGTCCCGGCAATGTCATAGCGCATCTGTGCGCACCCCGGAAAGAAGGCCGCCAAATGCCGAATGAAAGGGCGGGAGAGTCATTGGAAGGCGGACAAAAGCCGGACGCCCGGAATGCCGGCGTCGGCATCTGGCTGCGATTTATGAAGGAGGTGGAAAATGTCGGTTGACGGAAAGATCGCAATAAAGGTCGGTGCCCTGGCCAAGCGGTTCGGCGATGTCGAGGCGGTGGCGGGTATCGATTTTGACGTGCGGGAAGGCGAGTTGTTCGGCTTCCTTGGCCCGAACGGCGCGGGCAAAAGCACGACCATCAATATCCTGATCGGTCTGGCCCGTCCGGACGCGGGAACGATTCGCATCGGCGGGATCGACTGCTCGGCAAACCCCAAGGCCGCCCAGCATTTGATGGGCGTCGTGCCCGACGAGAGCAACCTGTATCCGGAACTGACCGGCTTCGACAACCTCAGCTTCTGCGGATCGCTCTACGGAATGACCCGGCGCGACCGGGAAATCCGGGCTCGGGAGCTGCTGGAGCGTTTCGGTCTTGCCGAGGCCGGGGGACGCAAGTTCGGCGGCTACTCCAAAGGCATGAAACGCAAGCTCACTATCGCGGCCGGAATCATCCATTCACCTCCCATTCTGTTCATGGATGAACCCACTACCGGCATCGACGTGGCCAGCGCCCGGCGGATTCGGCAACTCGTCGCCGACCTGAATCGCGGCGGCACGACCATCTTCCTGACGACCCATTACATCGAAGAGGCCGAACGGCTATGTCGGCGCATCGCCTTTATCGTCAAGGGGCGCATCGTCCGTACCGACGCCGTCCAGGACCTGATGCGGCGGACGGACGGACGCCATGTGGTGCAGTTTGCCGTCTCCGGTGGAGCGGCCGGGCTGTGCGAGTCGATTGCCGCCGAATTTCCGGGCATTCGGTGCCACGCGGTCTCGGACACGGCGGTGCGCGTCGAGTCCCCGGAACCCGTACGCATCGGCCCGCTGGTGCGCTCGATTGAAGACGGCGGCGCCGAGGTGGCCGAAGCCCGCAAGCTGCGACCGTCGCTCGAAGACGTCTTCGTCGAGATCACCGGCATCGAGGCGGGTGTGATGAAACAGGAACGGGAAAAGGCCAGGATGGGAGGTGGAGCATGAAGGCATGGATCGCGTTCTGGAATATTCTGGCCAAGGACTTTCGGGCCTACTACCTCAAGCCGCCGAACATCAGTTGGGGTCTGATCTTCCCCTTGGCGTGGACGGGTATGTTCTTTATCCGCTCCGGGGAGGGCGTTGACAGCGTGCCGACACTGCTGCCGGGCGTGATCGCCGTGTCCGTGCTGTTTGGCGCAACCAGCCTGCTGTCCGTCACCGTGACGTTCGAGAAGAAGGGCCGGTCGTTCGAACGTTTGTTGCTGGCGCCCATCCCGCTGGAGCTGCTCATGCTGGCCAAGACCGCCGGGGCGATCCTGTTCGGCGTGGCCAACGCTTTTGTGCCGATCATCATGGCCGCGTTCCTGATGGACCTCTCGGGGATCAACTGGGCGACGCTCATTCCCGCCATCGTGCTCATCGCAATTAGCTCGACCTTCCTGGGCCTGTTCATCGCCGTCTCGGTCAACGAGGTATTCGAGGCGCAGACCTTCTCGAACTTTTTCCGTTTCCCGATGTTGTTTCTGTGCGGTCTGTTCTTTCCAATTGAGCAGATTCCCATCTGGCTTCAGCCGCTGTCCTACGCTCTGCCATTGACCTACGGGGCCGACGTGTTGCACGCCTCGATCCACCGACCTGCCAACCTGCCGTTGGCATTGGATTTCGTCATACTGGTTGTGTTCTGCATCCTGCTGTTCGCTTTCAGCCTGCGCAATGTCCGCCGCAAGTGGATTACGTAGACGCTTTCAACCATCCCGGAAATGGGATACCACCCCCAGGGCGGAATGGCACAAATATAAGGCCGTCGTCGATCAAAATTACTGCTGTGTGCTGGGTCGGTGAGGGTTGCGCGGACGAGTTAAGAATGAGAACTTTGGTCGGCGGTCTTGCAGGCGCGATTCAACGCGAGACGGCGGGGCGTCGCAGTCGATATTCTCGCTCCCGGAGAGGATATTCCGAAGGACTGGGTGCGGTTTGCCTCGCGAAACCGGTGGGGGAAACCTGCTGCGCGAAGGCGTACGAATTAACGAATACGGAGCCTCCCGGTTTAACGCCAAAACCGTGATCATCGACGACCAATGGGCCCCCATCGGTTTGGCCAACTTCGATAATCGTTCCTTCCGCATCAATGATGAAACCAATGTGAACGTTTTCGATCCCGACTTCGCCCAAATGACGATCCGTGTTTTTGAAGAGGATCTGGACGAGGCGACCGAATACGACCACGAGCGCCGGCGGGATCGATCCTGGACCGAACGCGCCCGCAGCATCATCGGCAATCTGCTCGGACCCCACCTTTAACAGAGAACACCTAGTGTCCCAGTAAACCTTTTGAAATCAACAAACAACGGCTTTTTTGACCCCAACGACCCCGATCAACGAAAGAGCGGTGATCGAGCGTATCCTGCGGCATGGTCTGCCTGCCGCGACGATCGCGGCGCATGCAGGAAACAGGGCGTGCGCGTTGCACCGGAGCGTGCCGCCGCATACCATCGAGACCGTTTGTGGTGAATCGGGCTGTATCACCCACGCCTTGAGAACGTTCGAGGCGTCTATGAAGTCGGACTTGACATCGCCGGCCCGACTTGGCAAACCTTTATAAATGAGAACACATCTTCAGACCAATTCAAGGGAGCGTTTGCCCGCACCCGCCGAAAAGCGATTTCCCGTCAATTCGATCGTGAATCGTGAAGCTTTTCGAAGGGTCAGCGACAGGAATGTCCTGCTGTGCTTTGGAAGGTGTTACAAGTGGCTCATGAGGTCAAAAGACAATTTCATGAGGACATCGAAACTAAGTTTTGGTTTTACGATATTCATAACGATTTTGATGTTCAGCTCAAGCGCAAGCGCGCAGCAGAAATTCAATCATCCCGGCATATTTCATAGCGCCGAACAGCTTGCTGTTGTGAAAAGTAAGATAGAAGCCGGCGAGGAGCCTTGGAAAAGTGCGTATCAGGCGATGAAGGAATCTTCTCAATCCTCTCTTAGCTACGAACCTAGAGCCCGTGCGAATGTGGAGTGTGGTGGCCATAACAGGCCCAATCATGGCTGCGATGATATCACTCAAGATGGCCGCACTGCCTATACGCATGCTCTTCACTGGATATTAACGGGAAAGCAGGCTCATGCCGATAAGGCGATAGAGATACTTAATGCCTGGGCGAACGTACATAAGGAAACTACCAACAAGAATGCGCCTCTTGTCATTGGATGGGCCGGACCGCATTTTATAAATGCGGCGGAACTTCTCAGATACTCCGATTCCGGTTGGACAGATAGTGATATTGCAGCATTTGAAGATTATATCCGAGCGGTATACATTCCTGTGACAGATAACAGAACACCTCCTACACCGAACTGGCTGTTTTCTATTCTTGAGGTGCGAATGGCGGTAGCGGTTTTCACTGAAGATGAAAAACTATGGAATGAATGCCTTGAAACCTGGCGTCATCGCATCGTCACCTCCATTTACCAGACATCCGATGGCAAGGAGCCCGTGCGCTTCGGCGATGAATCGGATGCGTTTATGCGTAAATGGTGGTATGGTGCCTGGCAAAGAGGTGTATGGGTGGATGGTATTTCGCAAGAAACCTGTAGAGATATGCCGCACAACCAGATGGGCCTCAAGGGAATGATGACGACAGCGGAAATCGCATGGCATCAGGGTGTGGATCTGTATGGAGAAGAGAAAAAAAGATTGGCGGATTACATGGAATTTCATGCCAAAATACTTATGGGAGATCCAACCCCCATGGACCTTTGTACCATAAATAAAAACAGTACTCGCCCCACTTGGGAAATCGGTTACAACCATTTAGTGAATGTTAAGGGTATGGAACTGCCGGATTCATTCCGCGTTATCGAAACGATACGTCCCACGATTTCCAGAAGACATATGTGGGCATGGGAAACTTTAACCCATGCTGATGTGGGCAAATATTCATCTCGGTTAACACCAAGGCCGATCGCATCTTCGACATCCTCCGAAGGCGATGCAACCTCCGCCGTTGGTGAAACAATAAATATGGCTGAGGATGCTTCCGTTGAAGAGGAGTCCGAAAGCAGGGCGGTCTGGGCGGAAGATTTCAACTCCCTGACTCCGGGCGAAAACTGGGAAGGACGGTCAGGACTTACGGTTATGAAAGATGGTGGAGTTGATAATTCCCAATGCCTGCGGGTTGAATACGATATCCGCCAGGACCCATTGGGTACAACAGTAAGACAGTTCACTAAACCGGTTCCACCCGCATTGGAATATACACTTCAATACGATCTCTATTTTGAGGATAATTGGAGCAATTCATATGGTGGAAAGTTCCATGGATTCACACCTGAAACGCATGTTACAGGATGTAGACCCGTGCAGGATCACACATGGAGTGCTCGTATGGTGTTGAGGAATAGAGTACCTCGTTTATATTTGTATGATCAAAAGAAAACCAGCCGGTGTGGCAGAACCATAGGATCGGATGTAAGATTGCAGAAAGGAAGATGGTACTCGATCAGTTATTATTTGAAAGTGAATAGCAGCGCCGACAGTTCTGATGGAGAAGCACGGCTATATATAGATGGCGAACTTGTAAGCTCTGCATCCAATATGCAATTCCACGCTCAGGATGGTGATCACACGAAAATCAACAACTTCTTTTTCAGCACATTTCTCGTAAGAAACAGTACGGGAGAGGTCGTTTCGAGGCAACATATGCGTTATGATAACTTCGCCGTTTTGCCTGGTGAGGTGATCCGGAAAAGTCCTGGAATCAATTAAACAACCCCAGTGCCGGTTGTTTCTATTAGTTCTCCCGAGAATAACGGTATATCCGTTCTTGGTGAAATAAGGGGATATGCATATGGAAAACGATAATAAAACATGGACTTGGAAAACGCTTGACTGTCACGGCAAGCCCACCGCCCGTCACGAAACGGCTTTTGTGGAAGTGGACGGGCTTTTCTACTTGATCGGCGGGCGCGAAGCCAACGGAAAGATCGATCGCTTCGATCCCGAAACGCTCACATGGGACGCCATGAAAGCGCAATCCCCCCTGATCCATCACTTCCAGCCGGTCGTACTGGACGGCAAGATCTGGATGGTCGGCGCCATGACCGACACCTATCCCACGGAACCGCCGATGACGCATATCCAAATTTACGATCCCAAGGCCGATGAGTGGATGGAAGGTCCGGAGATCCCGGCCCAGCGGCGACGCGGCTCGGCTGGCACTGTGCTCTATAACGGAAAAATTTATTTGGTCGGCGGGATCACCTTGGGGCACACCAGCGGAACTAACGCCTGGTTTGACGAGTTCGACCCCAAAACAAACACTTGGAAGCAGTTGCCTGATGCACCGCATATTCGCGATCATTTTCATGCTGTCGTACTGGATGACAAACTCTATTGCATCGGCGGACGCAATACCAGCTATCGCGATCCCGCCAATCCCGAAAAACGTGAAGTTTTTTTCGGGGCCGTGATCCGAGAGATTGATGTGTATAACTTCAAGACGGGCACATGGTCGGTCCTCGAAGGCGAGTCCGGTTTACCTCAGGGGTCTGCCGCGGGGGGAACCGCCGCACTGGGCGATAGTATCGTGTATTTTGGGGGAGAGAACGACAAAGAAGCCCTGAGCGGCTGCTGGGCATTAGATGTGAAGACCAAAACATGGAAGCAACTTGCCTCGCTGAACCAGGGCCGTCACGGTTCTCAGGCCATAGTTTTCGAAAACAGAATCTATATCGCCGCCGGCAGCCCGAAGAGAGGAGGCGGACGTGTGGACTCGATTGAGATGTTCGCAAGCGTCCGATAAACCCTCCAATCCATTCCGCTTGGCAACATGGCAGGCTCGGTTGGTCCGCCGCCGATGGCACCCGCCGTTTGAGCATTTCGCGGGCGCCGGTGAGTCGCTTTCTCAGGTCCGGCCACGGCCCTTGCATTTCCGGCGAACTCGCGGACGGCTTCGTATTCCCTGTCATCCAGGTAAAGTCGCACCAGATAGCTTGTATCGAAAAAAGGCGGGTCAACGCGCAACGCGGTCTTCGGAGGTCAATTCGGTGATGTCGCGTGCGCCCGCACGCGGACGATACGCTCCGGCCTTTGCGGCTTTCCGGTAGGCAGGAAGCAACTTGCGACGGTCTTGAAACGATTTCGAACGGTCCGCATCGGACTCGGCCGATTCGACCTCCCGCTGCAAGCCATGGAGACGACTTCCACTGCTGTCAGGGGTCACTTAAAACCAGCCACTGAGGAACGAATCAAAACCAGCCACCTTGAGTCAAACGGCCGAAAAGTTGCCGGTTTACCAAAATCGGGGTTTTTTGGCGGGGCATGTCAAATT
>SLTG01000095.1 GCA_007130045.1 Opitutales bacterium | reverse complement strand
TCGTCGGTGCGCCATTTCCTGAAGAGGTTCAAGCGCCCGTTCAATACGGAGCACGCTTCAAAGCGGTACTGAGCTATCTGAACGTGGATCATTTCATTCCCTACAAACGGCTAAGGCGCTTGAGCGAAGACATCTTCGGGCAGCCGATCAGCGAGGCCACCGTTGTCGCCGCCAACGAGACCCTCAGCAGGAACCTCCAGGAGTGGGAGCAGGCCCTTAAAGAAGAACTCAAACGCGCACCCTTGGTTCATTTGGATGAGAGCGGGATGCGTATCGCCGGTAAGCGCAATTGGTTGCATGTGGCAAGCACTCCCGAGGTGACCTTTTATGGTTGTGATCAGAGTCGAGGTTCCGAAGCTATGAACAAACTCGGCATTTTGCCCGAGCTGCGCAACTGGGTCATGCACGATCATTGGAAGCCTTATTTCACCTACGAAGATTGCCTCCATGCTTTGTGCAATCAACATCACCTGCGGGAACTGAGATTCCAATGGGAGCAAAACAATGAGGCTTGGGCAAAAGAACTGAGCCAATTCCTGTTGCGTCAGAAGAAACGCAGCGAAAAACACGGACTGCCCGATTCAAAGCGGTTCGAAAGGATTCTCAAAGAATATCGTCGGATTCTCTCGAAAGGGCGCCGAAAGCATCCCCGAAAAAAAGGACGTCAAAAGCAGAGCAAAGCGGCTAATCTATTGAATCGCCTGCAGGATTTTTGTGACTGTGTACTCGCCTATTTGCGCGACCCGAACGTACCGTTTACCAACAATCAAGGCGAACAAGACATACGCATGATTAAGATCCAGCAAAAGATCTCCGGGGGGTTCCGTTCATTACATGGCGCCCGGGTCTTTACGAGAGTTCGCAGTTACATATCCACAAACAGAAAACAGAAGCAAAATCTCTTCGGCTCACTCCACCAGGCAATGTTAGGGCACCCTTTTAGTCCGAACGTCTGCATCAATGCCCCTTGAGGGGTGAATAGTTACAAAATGCCCCAGACGAACCCGCTCATTTCGCATCGGCGGGTAGAGAGTGAAGTTGGCTGCTTTCCCGCAAAATCCAAAGCTTCTGGGAGGAATTTTTGAGTTTTTTTAAAATTCTCCGTGCAAACGCTCCCGAAACGACGCCTTACGTGTTTGGAGGACATTTCATTCTTTAGTTGAGAACCGAAAAGAATCCTAAACAGAAACCATTAAGTTATTCAGAATAGTAATCAAGTGCTCTCTGTCGTTCATCCCCGACAACTGTCGGGGTTTCCAAAATTCATTATTCTTGGTAAAAAATAAGTTAAAAGCAAAGATCCGACAAGAATCGTTGATCCGTCGCCTTTCTCTCGTCTCTCGCTCTGATTCCAAGGGACTAAACCAGCTCCCGCTCCCTTCTATCACCCAACATCCGATGAAACACCTGTCCATTACCTTGTGCTGCGCCCTGATACTGTCCTCCGGCTCGCTTCGTTCGGATGAGAACGTCGGAACGGTTAGCCTCGGAATCGCATCGTCCGGCTTTGCCGACGAGTTCGGCGTTCCGGTGGTTCCCGGAACGATCTTCGCGATTTTTGTCGATACCGAGAGGGAGGGATTCGATCCCTGGATCTGGAATGTTTGCGGGAGTAGACCACGCTTCCAGCGTGGATTTCAGCAAAGTAGAAGCGCCATCCTGGCGCTTTCAAGCGGCTCGCCTGCGACGAGCCAGTCGTCTCGAAGCCGCTTCTACTCTCGAGGTCAAACAGGAAGCTCGTTCTACGTTTAAGGCGACCGACATCGATCATCACATAACCCGGAAAAGCCATGAGGTCCTCCTGCCTTCCTTCAACTCCACCGCGTAGGCCGCTCCGTGAGGAGCGGGACTCCATCACCACCCTCGCTCTCTCCCTCGCCGCGTTTTTCCTCGCGGCGTCTATCCCGCTCGCGGTCCACGCCGATGAGCCCACCAAATCGCTCGAAAACGATTTACCGAGTGATCGGAAAGAACCTGTCCAGGAAACGCTCCAAACAACACCCGTGGCCCGGTCCGCCTTCTCCGGTGCCGCAATCGGCCTCGACAACGGGGAGACCCTTACGGATCTCTCAGGCGGGGAAGGCAGCGAGGTTCACTACAAAATTGTCGTGCCTTCCGGCCAGCGAAAATTGGAGGTGGAGATCTGGGGCGGCACCGGCGATTGCGACCTTTACGTACGGAAGGGAGCGCAACCGTCGGTTGGGGAATACGATTATCGTCCATTTCTTTCTGGGAACGACGAAACGGTAATCGTCAGCGATCCAACCGAAGGCGAGTGGTTCATTATGCTGCACGGCTACGAGGTGTATTCCGGTGTTTCCCTTCGAGCCGCTTACGACGATCAGCCGGAGACCCTCGCCGAGGCGCTGGGCATTCCGGATGCCGAGATCGACACGGGGGGGCACGCACCCTGGCACGTCGATACCGGAGAGGCGCGCAGTGGCAGCATCACACACAACCAGGAGACCTGGATCGAGACCGTTTTCGAAGGCCCGGGGACTTTGTCTTTTGAATGGAAAGTGTCGTCAGAGGCCAACTATGATTTTCTTGAGATCTATCTCGATGCCGAGCGTCGAGACCGGATTTCCGGCGAAAGCGATTGGGAGCCTAAGTCTATCGAGTTGGGAGACGAGGTGACTACCGTCAGATGGCGTTACGTCAAAGACGTCAGCATCAGCCACGGAGCCGATAGCGGATGGCTGCGAAACGTCGGGTTCGAGGCAGAGCCGACACATCCGTGGATTGTCGCTCATCCCTCTGCCCGCGAGGTGACCGCCCCGGAGAGTGCGACCTTCAGT
The DNA here is from genome assembly GCA_007130045.1 of Opitutales bacterium. Lineage (GTDB taxonomy): Bacteria > Verrucomicrobiota > Verrucomicrobiia > Opitutales > T3Sed10-336 > PXDC01. The sequence goes on along the minus strand of SLTG01000095.1, from coordinate 4,541 downwards.
TTGAGTGCGAATGGCAGCCCTCCATTAAGCTATCAATGGCAGCGCTCGACCGATGGCGGGCTCAGTTGGAGCGACATACCCGGCGCGACGAATGACACCTATGACACCGGGCCAACAGAACGTTCCATGAACGGCCACGCCTTCCGGTGCATTGTCAGTAATGACGAAGCGAGTGCGGTATCGGACAGCGCCATCCTGACAGTCGCCGAACAGGTTCCTCTTGCCGAGGCTCTTAATATACCGAATACCGAAGTCATCAGCGGAGGAAATGCGCTGTGGCGGATCGACGCCGGGGTTGCCCGAAGCGGTACCATTACCCACGATCAGGAAAGCTGGATCGAGGCTGTCTTCGAAGGTCCGGGAACTCTCTCTTTCGAATGGGAAGTGTCCTCGGAAGTCGGCTTCGATTTTCTCGAAATCCATAACAATGGCGAGCGTCTCGACCAAATTTCTGGCGAAAGCGAATGGAATCATAGGAGTTTCGAACTCGAACACGGGTCGAACACCGTCAGATGGGTCTATATCAAGGATTACAGCGTCAGCGACGGCGCCGACAGCGGATGGCTGCGCAATGTCGCCAGCCCCGGACAAATGGTGCCCGTTGAAGGAGGGGTACTCCCGGGGTTATCCTCCTTCCCGGACTTGTACGTCGAACCCTTTGAAATCGCTTCCTTTGAGGTGACCTGGCACGAGTGGAAGACGGTTCGGGATTGGGCGGCGCAAAATGGCTACGACATTGGAAACGTCGGTGATGGCTGCGCCGATGACCACCCAGTCCACAGTATTAACTGGTTCGACGCGCTCAAATGGTGCAATGCCCGCAGCGAAATGCAGGGGCTCACGCCGGCTTACACCGTCGAAGTCCACTTGCCGAATTCGACCGAAATCGAGCCTTACCGAATGGGGGAACATGCCCCGATGTGGGACACAGACGCCGACGGATACCGGCTCCCGACCACCGACGAATGGGAGTTCGCCGCTCGTGGAGGAATTCACAGCGAGGGCTATCTATTCAGCGGAAGCGACAATCTCGACGAAGTCGCGTGGTATCGCGACAATTCCGGTGGTGCGGCCTGTAACCTGATGAACGGCGGCGGAACCTGGCCGGTCGGTAAAAAACGGCCGAACGAGATCGGTTTGTACGATATGAGTGGAAACGTCGGGGCATGGTGTTGGAATGGCTCGAGTGACACCAATGATGCCAGTGCCTTTCGCCGCCAGGCCGGCGGTACCTGGCAATGTGAGGCTGGCAACCTCCAGTTGGCAGTGCGACTCAACCATAGCCCCGACACCCGTGACGACCGTTTTGGCCTGCGTTTGGTTCAAGGCACGAATGCAGTGGATCCATACGGTCCACTCGGGTTGGAATTCACGCGAACCGGTGTTGTTGGGGCCGGCCAATGGGAATTCTACGAGGTCGAGGTTCCGGCCGAAGCTGAGGGCTGGCGGGTGGTCGTCCACAGCGACTCGGCCGAGCCGGAGCTGTACCTGCGCGCCGGGGAGGAGCCGGACACGTCGAATTATGATGCCGAAGGAGTCGGCTTTTTCGCGTCGGGATATTCATCGACAGCCACGGTGGCGGCGGAAGATCTCTCGCCCGGCGCCTGGTTCGTCGGCGTTCGCAATCCTGAGAACGCTTCGCTCACTTACACCATCGCCGCCGAGGAAGCGCCGGCGGTCCGGGAGCTGGACTGGGATCCGGGCGAGACGTTCGACGGAACGCACGGATTTGCCATCGACGAAAGCGGCATCGGCGGCTTGCACTATTTCCGTGTCACCACCAACAGCAGCCCGCTCGGCGTTTGGCGGCAGGTGTTGCGGGTCGATTCTGGAGAGGCGCGCCTTTTCTCGCGCAGCGGCTCAAATCTCGCCACGCCTTCGCAGCACCAGTATTCGTCCGTCCTGACCGATATCGGCAACGGATTCGTTTTCCGGTTGTCCTCCGGACAGACCTGGCATCTGACCGTGGGAAGCGAACAGGGGGCGGACTGGTCGCTGGTGGCCGGGGTGGCTCCGACCGCCGATCTCGGATCGCTGGCCGAGGACGCCTCCAGCGGGAGCGCCGCCTATGACGCGGCCAATGCCGGCTCGCCCGCGGGCGTGATTCCGCTCGAGGGTGTGCGGTTCTTCCGTACCTCGATCCCCACGCCCGCCCGGGCGTGGCGTCTCTGGCTCCAGGAGGAGGACGGCGAGGGAACGCTCGATCGGCGGTTTTTCGTCCGAAAAGGCGTCCTGCCCGCCCCGAACAACAGTGGCGAATGGGCCAGCGGGACGCAACACGACCGCGACCCGTCCGGCCAGGCGCTGCTGGTCCCGCCGCTCGTCGATCCCGGCGGCGGCGATCTCTATTACGTCGCGGTTACCGGCGAGCCAGGCGAAACGTTTCAACTCGATTCGCGGCAGCAGCCGGTCGCCGACCTCGCCTTCGGCGAGACCTCGCCGCCCGCCGGCGGCCACGGCGTCTGGTTTCACACCTACCGGGTCACCGTGCCCGAAGACGTGATCGGCTGGGAGGTCACCGCCCTGCGCGACGCCGGCGAGCCGCTCGTGGCCGCCCGTCGCGAACTCGTCCCCAACGCCCGCGAAAACGACGCCTACTCCGAGGTTCTCGGCGGGACGGACAACTCCGTGACCTTCGTGCCGCCGGATATCGACGACGGAACCTATTTCATCACCGTCTATGGCGAAGACGACCTCGCCTTCCGCCTCCGCAACCGCGAACCGGAAATTACCGGGATCGATTATGTCAGCCAGGCGATAAACGACGATTCCGATCGCGCCGGATGGCGATATTTCGCCGTGACCGACATCGACCAGCAACTCGGCAGCCTCGGCTGGCTGCTGGAGCTGGAACAACACGTACCCGGAACCCGAATCGCCATCCGCCGCAACGCCCTCCCCGGCGAACGCCTGTACCGCGACGACGGCAGGGAACGCAGCGATGACCGCTGGGCCGCCGCGAGCGACCTCGGCTTCCTCCAGCACCCCGCCCACCAGGCCGACATCTGGTACGTCGGTATCTTTTCACCCGACGCTCCCCTCGGCGAGTTTTCCCTCGACTCTGGCCACATCATTCCCCCCCTCCAATCCATGGACGGGGCCGAGGAGCACGTGTCCGACTTGCCCCCGGAAACTTGGATCTTCTACCGCATCGATGTTCCTGGGGACTTGGATCCGGGAGAATTGCTCGGCTGGGAGCTGCGGGTGACGGAATGGAGCGCGGCGGTGAACAACAACGCGCGACCGTGGATGGTGTTGCGCCGCGGGGCATTACCGGAGGGAACAAACGCCAACGATTTCGGCGCATTCAACGATCAACCTGGATATAACACAAATTGGGACAGCGGCTGGGCTTGGCCGGAGCGGACGAGTTGGTGGACTAATCGAAATCGCTCCGCCGACGGCGAACAGATTAGCGAACAATATCTGATGTCGTTTCCGATTGGCCAGCCGATCGAGCCTGGAACCTATTATCTTGGTTTTTACAATGAGCACGACGATGAATCGGTCAGCTTCAGTTGGACGAGTAAGGGCGTTGGTCAAGCAGGATCGGGCCTGAGTTATGAGATCGCGCTGCTGAATTATGAAAACGGCAGCGCTTCTGGAACACTGGAGCCGCGTGAAGTGGCCTATTATTACGTCGATGTACCCGAGGACAAGGAGAGCTGGGAGATCCGTTTGGATGTTCCGGACGGCAATGAGGCGGCACTGTATTTACGCAAGGAGTATTTGCCTAATTCGAGGACTGCGACAAGGCCGGGCGGGATTTATGATCCTTCCGATCCGTTAGCGGGATCTAGGAGTTCCCCCGGTCGGCAGATCGGATTGGAAAAACCCGGCGGGCAACGGTTCGTCCAATGGCCAAGACGCAACGAAGAGACGATTCGCGCCGGCCGGTACTACCTGATGGTTGTTGGCGAAGGACAGGAGCCGACCGCCGATAACCGGATCGGGACCGGGCCGATTGACTACACGCTGATCTCGAAAGGTGAGGCGGCCGTCAACGACCTCGATATGCTTCAGGTTGCGGGAATAGTTAGCCATAACGACAGTTATCAGTCCGGAGAGATCGACTACTACCGGTTCGAGGTGTCCGAAGGAGTCCTGGCTCTGGAGCTCCGGTTGGATGATCGCGTAGGCGATCCGGGAATGAATCTGCACAAAGGTCGTCTGGCCCCGGACATACGGGAAGTGAGTAACCCAAACTTACGCGTTGAGTATGGGCAATACAGGGGACGCAACGCCACGTGGGCGGACGGAAACCTGATTACCGTGGCGAACCCCGACCCAGGTGTTTACACCTTGGCGGTCGGTCATGGAGAACAGAATCCCGATTACGGGGAAGGGAGCTACAGCCTTCATATCGAAGGCGTCGGCGCCGCTCCGGCTCAGATGGACGGCTTCAGCGACAGCGTTGCCAATCTAGGCCCGGGCGAGTGGTCTTTCTACCGGATCGACGTGCCCGGAGGTCTGGAGCTTGAAGATCTGCTTGGCTGGGAGCTTCGGGTTACGGATTGGAACGGCGCGATGCGTCCGACAAT